>DASVBA010000276.1:0-5573 GCA_036376095.1 Chryseolinea sp. | reverse complement strand
GTGACACTTGGGTTTAAAGTTTAAAGATGGTAGATCGATCGGGGGATCGATTGACAATTTTTGGGTTGAATAATTTCCGGGCAAGGTTGATACAGGTTCCTGCCCGGAATTATTTTTTTAGAACGTTAGACATTACCAGTTAAAACCGTCATTAGTTAATCGTATAATCGTTAGTCGTCAATCCTGGGTGTGAGTATACGGAGTGAGAGTGATCGACGGAGCGACTAACAATTTATAATAGCACATTCACTACGGAAGACGAAATCTAATTACCATTATGAAACCGCTCCCCGCTCGCTCACTTGCCCACGGTAACGGATAACTATTAACGAGTAGCCTGCACACTACTTCAACAACGTATCTAACTATTTATGGCTGCGATATGTTTTCGCCTTTAGCGACCTAACGGTGCTTCAAAATCATCTCCTTCATCACATCGAAGGTTTTTTGCTTTAATTTCGGGATGTCATCGTATGTTAGCCCAGTCGTTGGAATCTCAGGCGCTACGACCACTTTCACTCTACCCGGTTTCAGATGGAGCGTTCCTGGCGGCATCAGCGGGCCGGCTCCGACGACTACCATGGGAAGGATAGGCTCCTGCGTGTCAATAGCAATTCGGAATGCCCCATCTTTGAATGGCTGAAGAATTTCTTTTGTGCGGTTCTGGGTTCCTTCTGCAAAAATGAGTATTGACAATTCGTCAAGCAGGATCTTTTTTAGTTTGTCCATGCTTTTCTTCCGGCTTTCTCCGCTTGACCTGTCGACGATTATGGCTGCAGATTGGGCAATCCAACCGAAAACGGGAATTTTTAACAGCTCTTTTTTTGCCAAGGGCCTGAATTCGCCGGGGATAGTGAGACAAATGCCCGGTATATCCAGGAATGACGTGTGGTTGCTTACATAGATATAGGACTTGCCCTTATGAAAATTTTCCCGGCCAACGGTTGTGTAGCGTATGAACGTGAGCATGCTAAAGATCCACGACCAAAACTTAAGGAACTTATAACCGATCCAGCTGTATTTTCTCCCCATAAAAAAAGGCAGAACTATGCCGGGAAGCAGGACCAGCATAAATACGGTGAAGACCAAAAGAACCCAAAATGCAAACAGTTTGAGAAGAAAAGATTTGATGATTTTCAAAACCTGCCTTTAAAAATTTTGCGCAAGTTCTAAAAGTTTGGGGAAGATACAAGTGAGTTTTTGAGTTGGCATGCACCTGGTAGCAATAAATTAATTATTCAATGCGCCTTCGGCGCCGGTCACTTGATCTTGATAAAGCTTGGGATCGGATCTGTTATAAAAAAATCCAATACGCTAAAGCCCGAGTCAGACTCTTCGCGCTTGACGTAGTGATCGTTTGTACCTTCTTCGTGATCGTGGCGACCCTGCATTTAAGTCGACTGCAAGAATTCAGAATGTTAGCAGGCAATGAGAAGTTTCCGTACCACGCAAAATTTTATGGTTTACAAACCATGGCCCTCCGTGGTCGGGCCCCTTCTCGACCAGAAATATTTATTGAGCAAGCCTTTCAGCTGCTCGTTGTCGAGCGGTTTCGTCAAGTGTTCATTCATGCCGGCTTGAAGGATCTCCCTGGTATGTTCGCGCGACGAAAAACTCGTAAGCGCGAAGATGAGTACATCGCGATTCTTTAGTGTCTGCTCGTCGCGTATCCACCGGGCCGCATCGAGTCCATCCTGATCCGGCATGTTAATATCCATGAGAATAAAATCAAAGGTGGAATCCTTAAGTGCCTGGATAGCTTCCACACCGGTGCCCGCTATCTTAGAGTCAATCGAAAGTGCCTTTAGTGCTTTTTGATGCAAGATCTGAAGGACCGGATCGTCCTCAACAATCAACGCTGTCAGGTTCATTCGTTAAAAATTAATGTTACATAACTGTCTAATAAACGATCTCGGTAATTCAATGTTCTGATGAAAAGTCAAACCTGTTAAGCAAATTTTAACAGGTTTGACATTGTCCATTAGGAAAAATACTTAGTTACTCCAGGTGTTGCTATTGGATAGAAGCCATTTGCATCCGGCAGCGTTGGCGGATTGGCATCCCACGCAAATTTCACTGGCATTATGCTGATGCCTGAATTCAACGCCTTGTCAAATTCGATCACTTCACCCGAATAGGTTGCCATTCTTCCCACTAGTGCCGTCATCGTCGACTTCGCGCCATTGTCAGCATCTGCGAATTTGTATTCACCTTTTGCGATAGCTGCAAATAATTCGTCGTGTTCGGTCTGGTAAGGATTGTTCTCAGTTTTCTTATCAAACTGATAAAGCGACGTTCCCTTGCTCAAGATCTGAGCATCACCGCATTTTACGACACCCTTTGTGCCCACGAGCATCTCATCCACCTTTGCATAAGTTCCTTTAATATGACGGCACTGGCTGTTCATGATCGACCCGTCAGCATATTCGAATTCCACATAGTGATGGTCATAGATTTCGCCGAATTCTTTGCCCGTTCGGACCTGACGTCCGCCCATACCTTGCGCCTTTACCGGATAGCTTCCCTTAAACCAGTTCATTACATCGATGTTGTGGATGTGTTGTTCATTGATATGATCACCGCACAGCCAGTTGAAGTAATACCAATTGCGCATTTGATATTCCATTTCTGTCTGTCCCGTCTTTCTCGGGTTAACCCAAACACCGTCGTTGTTCCACCAAACTTGTCCGGACGTGATCTCACCGATCATTCCATCCTGCACTCGTTTATATAACTCCCGATAGGAATTTTGATAGTGACGTTGAAGTCCTACGACTACATTAAGTTTCTTTTGTTTGGCGATCGCTGCTGTCTCGAGAACTTTTTTGATGCCTGCCGGATCCGTAGCAACCGGTTTTTCCATAAAGACGTGCTTGCCCTGTTTGATTGCCTCCGCAAAATGAATCGGTCTGAACCCGGGAGGGGTGGTCAGAATAATTACATCAGCCAGTGGAATAGCCTTGAGATAAGCATCAAATCCCACGAACTTGCTGGCATCAGTTACAGTGACTTTAGCCTTGACGTTGCCTTCTTCGTTGTCGTCACTGGTGAGAGCCTTGTAGCATTCGTCAAGCCTGTCGCGAAATGCATCAGCCATTGCAACCAGTTTGACATTTTGTTTAGTAAGAAGCGCTTGCATGGCAGCACCAGTGCCACGACCGCCGCATCCAATTACTGCTACCTTGATAGTATCATCTACTGAGTTGAAATAACCGGCGTTTGACATCAGCGGCGCGGCCATCAGTCCACCCGCAATGAGAGAGGATTGTTTTACAAACTCTCTTCGCGTGGTCTTTCCCGTTTCGTTAGTTTTCATAGGGCATTAATTTAAAATGATTTGTTCCAGAATATTTTACTTTAAGTATTGTGCAAAAAACTTTTCAATTTCTTCTTTCGATGGTTGTTGCTGTGGTCGCACCAGCCGGAAACCAACGGTCATACCGTCGGTGAGCCACCAGCGGCTTTTGGGTATCTGTGGATCACGTTTGTTCCAATCTGCTAATGACGAAATCCTGTTCGCACACCTCGATTCCTTCGCTTCATCGGCGTAGCTACCTCCGCGAACTACCCTCGGGTACCTTGGACCCGGGGGGCTAAGTGGATTTTTCGCATTGTCGGCCAGCTTCTGATATTGAGCGGGGTCATATTGATCCAGCGTCCATTCGCTCAGGTTGCCAAGCATATCGTATAGTCCCCACGCATTTGGTTTCAACTGTCCAACCTTGTGGAATTTACCATTACTATTCTCTTTAAAAAAGGCATATTCCTTCAAGGCTGCCGGATCATTGCCGAATGGATATGGGGTTGACGTTCCGGCTCTGCATGCATACTCCCATTCCGCTTCCGTGGGCAATCTATAAAAAACTCCAGTCTGGTTATAGAGCCACTTGCAATACATGATCGCCGCCCCTTGGCTCATGCTATTCGTGGGCTGTTTTCCGTCGCGGCCCATTCCCCAGGTAAGGTCGATATATTGGGCCGTCGGACGCGAAACTGCATCTACGGCAATCGCTTTTGTTTGCGGTACATCCATGTTTTTGAAAAAGGCATCCCATTCTTCAAATGTTACTTCATGAGCACCCATCCAAAAAGCGGAAAGCTCAACAGACTTTTGAGGTCCTTCGTCTTCTTCCCGTCCTATCTCTGCATAGGAGCTGCCCATGGTGAATTTCCCGGCTGGAACAGGAACCATCTTAAATTTCGCTGAGGTGTTGGGGATGCTTTGCTCATAGGGTTTAAAATCCTGTGCAACAAGCTCGCCCGCAATGATCAACAATGGACAGATGTAAAAGTAAGACTTCAAGCGAACGGGGTTTAAAAATGGTCTTCAATGTAGGGAAAACAAAAGATCGCTGCAACGTTCGATTATGCAGCCAGTGGCAGTCTTATAAGAACCTACTTCTTCTGGATTTTGGCCATGTAGAATCCATCAAAACCGTCGGACGGCCAGCACATCTTTTCGTCGACCAACTCAAATTTGTTTTGATTGGCTTGAAGGAATCTTTCAACCTGTTTTCCATTTTCCGACGGAAGGATGCTGCACGTTGAGTAGACCATGATTCCGCCCGGTTTCAGCATCGTGGAATAATCGTTGATGATATGTTGTTGAAGATCCCTTACGTTGTTGATAAACTCCGGTGACAACTTCCATTTAGCGTCGGGATTGCGTTTCAAAACGCCAAGGCCTGAACAGGGTACATCCAGCAATAAACGGTCTGCAGCATTTTCGAGTCTCTTTATCGTCTTGGATGATTCAATAACCCTTGTTTCAAGATTGTCTACGCCAGCGCGGCGTGCCCGTTTCTTAAGTTCTTCAAGTTTATGGGATTCAACGTCCATTGCGATGATCCGGCCTTTGTTCTTCATGATCGCTGCGAGGTGCAAGGATTTACCGCCAGCACCCGCACAGGCGTCGATCACTCGCATTCCCGGTTCAACATTCAGGTAGGGAGCAATAGTCTGCGATGCTGCGTCTTGTACTTCAAAATAGCCTTCCTTAAATGCGTGGTGACCAAAGATATTTTGGCGTTGCTGTAGCATCAGCGCTTCCGGAAAGTCGACAAGCAACTCCGTTGCTATACCCGTTTCTTCAAGCTGTTGTTGTAGTTCGCGCTTACTTGTCTTCAATAAATTTGTTCGTAACACGACGCGCGCTTCTTCGTTAAGTGCATGCAGCTCTTTATCCCACCGATCAGGGAGTTCCGTTTCACCAAGGGCATCCAGCCAGTCGGGAATTGACTCACGAAACCTTCTTATCGCATTCATCTTCTCCAGCCGCTGAAAGATCTTTTTTTCATTAAGGTCGTTGAACTCCTCCCAATCGGGCAGAGGCACCTTATTCAGAACGCACCATCCGCCCAGTAATTTCCAGTAATCGCCTGGCTCTGCCTCAGTAATATTTTGTAACAATCGCTGCCATCGCACAATATCGTAAGTGGTTTCAGCAATAAAGCGGCGATCACGCGCTCCCCACTTTGGATTTTGGCGCAACACTTTTTCTATCACCTTGTCGGCGTATCTCTGGTCGTCGAAGATCATTTGCAGCGCCTGTATGACCGCCCGCGTGATATTTA
>DASVBA010000274.1:0-4628 GCA_036376095.1 Chryseolinea sp. | reverse complement strand
GCTCGCCTGCGTCAGGCCGATCTCCTGCGTGATCTGGTCGAAAATGATATTCTTTTGCAGCAACGTAGAGGGCTGGGCAATTGAACATATATTAATGGCTATCAGCGCAAGGACACAAACATTTAGGATCAGGTTTTTCCGTGTAAAAAAATTCCCCATGTACGCCGCTTTAGTTGTGAAAACACGAAGAGATCTTCGTTGGCCGCCTCGTTATGCGTCACCATAAAATAAATTTACCTAAATCAATCCGCTTGTGAAAGCGCATTAGCTCCTGCGCGAGTTGAACTGTCCCTAACGGGAGTCCTGTCGCTAAAATGCAATCCAAACCTGCCTTTTGTTTCACACGTAAAAAAAGAAGCCGGTCAGCGACCGGCCATCTTTTAACCCAAACTCAAAATCGGTACTTACCTGCATCTGCACTAGAGCACCAGATTTTGATTGCCTTTAGTTTCGTGAACACATATATTATCAACCAATGAAAATTTTCACCAAAATCACCAGGAACATGACCATGATGAGACCAAAACTTACCTCCAACCACAAAAGAAAGACGGCTCGTTTGTATCTGACCCTGTAATGATTTTTGTAATTATTTCTGAGGCTTGTCAACCATGCGAACATTCTCCATTCTCCTTAACCCGACGGTAATATTCAAAATGGTTTCTTTGATAAGGGTAGGGAAATTGCCCAAAAAGCAATGACATATGCAACACCCCATGTGGAGTCAGTGTAAGGATCGTAACAAAAACAAACAGCTATTTCACCATATCCGGCGTTGCAACGCATCGGAAGCCAATATGAGACATTCCACTATCGTAAGCGGAACCCTGGCGGGCACTTGGCCGGTAATTCACGCAGTAATTTTCAGCGCAGAGAAACGATCCGCCGCGGGTAACGTGCTTGACCGCGTAGGGTTCGTTTGGGTCGTAGGGTTTTGAGGCGCCGGTGGGATTTATTGCCAACCCTTTCTTCGCCAGCTCCTCGTAATAATTGACGTTGTAGTAGTCACTTGTCCATTCCCAACAGTTGCCGATCATATCATGCAATCCGTAGTCATTCGGAGGAAACGATTTGACTGGCGCACTTGCAATAAATCCATCATCGCCGGAATTTGTCGATGGGAAAACTCCCTGAAAAGTATTTGCCATAAAGCGTCCATTGGGATTGAACTCGTTACCCCAGCTAAAGCGTTGACCTTCCCGGCCGCCACGCGATGCAAATTCCCATTCAGCTTCCGTCGGAAGTCGTTTGCCTGCCCACTTGCTATAAGCTACCGCGTCATCGTACGAAATATGAACAACGGGAAAGTTGTCTTTTCCTTCTATGGAGCTTCCAGGTCCTTCGGGATGTTTCCAATCCGTACCATTCCGCCATGACCACCATTGTGAATAATCGTCAAGTGAAATTGTATATGCAGGTGGTGTAAATACCAACGACCCGGGAACAAGCACTGATTCTTCTGGCTTAGGTGCTCCGGGAGGAAGTTGTTTTTTCAATTCTTCCCATTCCGGTTTCTTTTCAGCGGTGGTTACATATCCGGTAGCTTCGGCAAACTTCTTAAAGTCGGCGTTGGTGACTTCAGTGACATCCATCCAAAATCCATCAACGCGGACCCGATGGGCCGGACGTTCATATTGATAGGATTCAGGATCATCAGTGCCCATAGTGAACTCGCCACCTGGGATCCATACCATACCCGGGGGGTTGTTAGTAGTACCTGATCTGTTTGAATTGTCAGCGGACTCTCGAGCAACGTTGTCGTCTTTGGATCCATTGCAGCCTGACACAATAAGAGAAATTCCCACCAGGGACAATACGAGCTTAAGAAATCTTAACATGCTATTCTATTTGTCTATTTACACCGTTCGCTTTCTCCAACAAAATAGCGCGCACCCCGGATGTATATTTCTTCGTCTTTGGCTAACAGATCTATTACTACCGGGTCAAGCTTTTCAAAAGTAAATGTTAACGTTGCTTTTTCGCCATCGCTCTTCACATCCCATTTTCCACTTTTTTTTCCTTGATATTTTTTCGCCTGGCCTTTAAATATTCCGGTCCGTGTAATCCGGGATTCAAAAGTGCCATCAGCGCAGAGGTCCACTTCATCCTCCTTCTTTCCGCCCTCTTCGTAATTTATGCCCAGCAAGATCTTTCCTGATAGAAACGGTTTCCAATCGAAGTTTTTATAGGGTGAGTCCGTCGATGGTTTCTTGAATGAAATGCTGCTTACGAGCGACTGCAACCCCTGCTTTACGCGCTCGAGGGAAGAATTATCAGCCAGTACGATTGCCGCTATACAAAATCCATAAGGGCTGCATCTGGCCTCCAGGTACACACGATTCTGCGCATTGGCCTGGGCGCCCACAGCTTTGCCGTTGGCACTCAGAATATCGCCATCGCGTACTGTGATGTCACCATCAATCTGAAGTTTCAAACCTGGAGCGAGTTCGGCACCGGATTCCCAACGCTTTCGCTGTCCAGCAAGATCCAGTTTCTCATTCACGAGGATGAACATTTCACCAACAATGTTGGTGTTTGGCATCAAAAGAAATACCTCTGTATCGCGAGGTAAAACTCCATCCCATCCCTCGGGAATCCTGGCAGATAAACCGAGCCGTGGAGACTTTATGCTATCGCCGGGGTGATAAAGCGTCCCGGGCTTAAGGCGGTTCGATGGAAGCTCCTGAGCAGATAAATTAACAGCGACCAGCAAACAAACAATCGCGAAATAGGATATCCTGTAATACATCTTGGTCTTTTTATTTCAAAATATCAAACCAGTAAGCTGAAGCAGAGAGTCCTTAGTTACTTGAATAATGGTTGATTAAGCCAAATGTCGCTACAAAAAACAGAAAAAACGCCATCTCCGGGAAGAATTAAGCAGGCTGGCTACAAAGCAATTCAAATCCAATGATTTATATCAGGGTTATTATTTTGTTTCTAGTGGGCTGCTTATTTAAATTTGCCGATCATTTCAAAACTATTCAGAACTCTAAATCAAATGTTTCTATGAAAAAACTACTCTTACTGGCAGTGATTTGCTTTCCTCTGATTTCCTTCGCGCAGTCGAACAAAGAAGATATCGACTTGATTCAGTCCCTGTATGGAAAGGAAAAGAAGACTCTTGTTGCCGAGTTCATTAAGCTCGAAGGAGCTTCAAAAGATGCTTTCTGGAAACTTTACGATGAGTACGAAACCAAGCGAAAGGCATTAGGACAAAAACGCATCAGTCTACTTGAAAAGTATGCTAACAACTATGCAAACCTGGATGACGCTACAACATCGCAGATTATTAACGAAACCATCAGCCTTGGTGCGGAAACTGACAAACTAATAGCTACCTATCACAAAAAGATCGAAAAGGCGGCCGGTGCTAAACCCGCTGCACAGTTCTATCAACTTGAAGCTTATTTTCTGAGCGCCATTCGTGCAAAGATTCTTGAAGCGATACCGTTTGTCGGTGAACTGAATTAACAACGACGCTGGCCGACCTGGTCATTTACTTCTTAACCGTAAAAAGCCATTGCATCAAATGGCTTTTTTAGTTTTATCTTCAGCCTGATTCCCAAATGGCGAGGCTAATACTCATCGGTTTAATCCTTGTGCAATTCATCGAAGTTTCTGCGCAGCTATCTGACTCAACGGATGTGGACATTGTCGACCTGTTATTCTCCAGGAAGAAGAGAAAAGCAACCAGTGAATACCGGGCGAATAAGAAATTACATTTTTCACTGCTACCTGCTGCCATTAATGTACCTGGTGGAGGCAAAGCTGTTATTACCGCAATTAACGCTGCCTTTTACGCGGGTGATCCAAGCGTTACGAACCTTTCCAACATCTACCTTATCCCCTATACGAATTTTACGAACAGGTATGGTTTATATCTACGGCCCAACATATGGTTTCCACGGAATACGTTCAACCTGATCGCAGATTACCGGATCGCACATTTCCCACAATATTCGTGGGGCCTCGGGGGTGATAGTCCGGAGTGGGACCGGTCGCTCATCGATTCCGATTATTTGAGACTTTATCAGACTGGGCTCATCAAGATATTCAACCATTGGTTCGTGGGCGCCGGATACAATTTAGACCATCACTACAACATAGAGGAAACTGAATATGTTGGCGAAGGACATCTGAGCCGATACGGTGAGACCTCTGCCACGACAACTTCATCAGGCTACACGATCAATTTAGTATATGATTCCAGGACCAATGCTATCAATCCGCTCCGGGGAGGCTATATGCTGTTGACGTTAAGAAGGAACGAGGAATGGCTGGGAAGTACGGATTTTAATAGTTCCTTGTTCCTCGATGGACGCAAGTATGTTAGATTCGGCCGCCGATACGATCATATCTTAGCAGTCCGCTCCTATTATTGGACTGTGCTCAGAGGCGAAACACCTTACCTTGGCTTGCCCGCAACAAACTGGGTACCGAGTTCTGGCATTAGCAGCCGGGGATTTCAAACTGGACGGTACCGTTCAAATGCGATGGTATATTTCGAGGCAGAGCAACGCTATCAACTCACTGACAATGGACTGCTTGGTCTGGTCGCATTCTTAAATATTTCGTCCGCATCGGAGTACGACACACAACAATTCAAAACCTGGCAGGCAGCGGGG
>DASVBA010000266.1:0-10195 GCA_036376095.1 Chryseolinea sp. | reverse complement strand
GCCAAAAATGTAACCGAGGTAATTTACTACCGATCCGGTAACACTGAAGTCACTCTTCCCGATCGTGCCGTCCATCTTTTGGAGGTCTATCTTTTTTGGATCAAACACCATGGCCGCCTGCGAAAGCGTCACCGCGTAGGGAAGGTCTTTGGCTGTGTATTTGAAATCGGTCAATGAAGCCGTTCCGCTTGTTGGCAACCTATCATACTTTTCTGCCATCAGGTCTGAATACTTTCCTTTTGTCTGAAGGTCCGCTTTAACTTTACCCGCAAGGGTCATCCCTTCAATAGCAAATAGCTTCGTCATTTTTTCGAGGTCAATGCCACCTTTGGCTTTCAGGTCCCAGGTATAATCATCCAGGTTTTGCAACAAAAGATCAGCGTTAAACTTTTCATTGTCCATAACCATCGTCAGATCGCTGACGCGGATGACCGTCTCCGCCATTTTACCGGATGAATTCTTGATGGTTGAACTAAAGTGCAGGTCCTGCATCGGCAGCGGAAACTCTTTGGACTTCACATATCCATTAGCCAATGACATAGACGCGTCAATTGCCGGAATAGCTTTCTTAAGACTGTCATATACGCCCTTAGCCGAAAGGTTTAGCGCGTAGCTGCCTTTCATTTCCAATCCTTCCATAGGAAACATTTTGCTGAGCTCCGCCAGATTAAGTTTTGCAGCAATATTGGCATCGATGTTCGTGGGATACATCTTTGTGACCAGAGCCTTTGCATCCACAGGATTTGCTCCGAAATCGAGGTGAAATTTTTTCAGATCCAACACGGTATTCTCAACTACGCCGTCCTTATTGTCAATCAACAGGTCAACGTTGATATTGTTGATAGCTGTCGGAAGGTCGGGGTATTTGAACATTGCATCTTTGACAAGCAAATTCACATTGAACGCAGGCATTTGTTTTTCACTATATGTACCTTTCACCGCGCCATTAAACGCAAGATCTCCCTGGGTTTCAATATTGTTGAAACTTGACGAATACATTCCCGGCACCAATGAAAGGAGGCTCTTGAATGAATTGTCAGGACTCTTGAAGGTGATATCCATACCATAGTCATTTTCATTCATCTTGAACCAGCCATCGAAGCTCATGGCGAAATCGTTGATCTTCGCGGTGTTCTCTTTGAACGTATACTTTGTATATTCTTCGGCAATGGAAATGATGGCGTTAATCTCGGCTCTTTTATCCGACAGATACATGTCGCCAGCATAGCCAACGTTCAACGTATCAGCTACAGTTTTTGTAGTGAGATCAAAAACATCCTGTGTAAAGTCGCCGCTTCCTGAATGATTCAGCCCCTTAACCTCCATTAAGAAAGGAATAGACTTATCGTCATACACTACGTTACCTTCGACAATTTCCCAATGATCTATTCCAAAAGAAAAATCACCTGACTCCTCTGTTGTTGCCGTCGTGTCAGTGGAAGGCATCGCGATATCATAGTTGGCCCGGCCATCCTGCATTACTTTTATATTTATGATTGGACGAACCAACGAAATTCCCTTAAGCCGAAGCTGGTCACCAAATAATATATCCTTCAAATTCACTTCGACCTCAAACTTCTCGGTAGCGAATAACACGTCTCCAGCGAATGGTTCCCTGTTGATCACTCCCAGATCATTCATCTCTGCTGTTATGTTTGGAAAATTGCTAAACAGTGAAACGCTGAATTTATCAACGTCAAACACTACGTCGGCATTAACCGATTTCGCCAGCTCTTTATCAATCGCAGACTTGATGTCGTCCTTAAAAACGATGGGGATAATGAACGCAGCGGCGAGGATCAGTACCAATAATCCTCCTAACACGATTAAGGTCCATTTCAGTGCTTTTTTCATAGGGCAAATTGTTTTTAATAACGATTTGAAGGCGCAAAGTTAGTAAAGAGAACTATAAAATCGTCGTATCGACCGGATAGCTAACCGGGCCGGTGACCATTAGAAGATTTTAACCACAGTTCGATGATGAGGGGGAAAATTTGGCCTAAAACAGCTTCAGAAACCAGTCCATGAACTTTTGTGAGAATTTCGTATAGGGTGGAAGAAAAGGTTGAATGGTAGTGAGTCCTCCACGCTGCTTCAGGACGGGTTTTTCATTGGAAAACGCGAGGAATCCGTAATAGCCGTGTGATTTTCCAATGCCGCTATTGTTTACACCTCCAAAAGGTAGATTATGATGAAAGAAGTGGACTCCACAGTCATTCACGCACACACCGCCTGCGCTCGTTTCGCTTAGAATCTTCTCCTGCAACTTCGAATCGTTGGTGAAAATGTATAACGCCAGCGCCTTAGGCTTGTCGTTCACAATTTTGATCGCCTCGGCTAGATCCTTATAACCAACAATGGGAAGTATCGGTCCGAAGATCTCCTCCTCCATTATCCGTGATGACAATGAAACGTTAGAAAGTACAATTGGGTGAATGAACCGTGTTGCGGAATTTACATTGCCTCCAAATTCCAGGCGCGCGCCATTATTCAATGCGTCCGTCAAAAGATCGTTCAGGCGGGCAAAATGTCTTTCGTTAACAATCCGGCAATAATGAGATGATTCTTCAATAGACCCGCCATTCTCTGCAAACAACTTCTTTATCTGCTCGATAAGTTTTTTTGTAAACGATTCTCGTAATCTTTCATCGATCAGGACGTAATCCGGTGCCACACAGGTCTGACCGTTGTTAACGAACTTGGTGAAAGCAATACGTTGAGCGGCATCCTTGAGGCTTGCGTTGCCTGTGACGATCACCGGCGACTTGCCTCCCAATTCCAACGTTACCGAGGTCAAATTTTCTGCTGCGGCCTTCATTACCACTTTGCCAATTGCAGGGCTGCCGGTAAAAAAGATGTGATCAAATGGGAGCTTTAGTAACCGGGTAGAAATGTCATGACCACCTTCAAAGCAAGAAACGACAGATGGCTCAAATATGTCTTTTACCATTCGCGATATGATCGCAGCAACGTGAGGTGTAAGTTCCGAGGGCTTTAGTACAACTGCGTTGCCCGCGGCAAGTGCTGAGACCAGGGGACCAATACACAGGCTAAAGGGATAATTCCAGGGTGAGATTATGAGAACCACACCCCGTGGTTCATATTGAATGAAGGATCGTGTTCCCAACATAGTAAGCGGAGCGTCCACTTTCTTAGGATGTGCCCAGACGTCCAGATTGGCTAATGAATGCTTGATCTCTGCGAGAACATGGTAGAGTTCAATGGTGTCGACTTCCGTCGGGTTCTTTTGAAAGTCGGAATACATCGCCTCATGGATCGCCCTGCGATTGGCATGAATCCAGTCCCGAAGTTTGACGAGCCGGGCCTTGCGTTTCGCAGTCGGTTCGATACGGAGGCTTGCAACTTCTTTCTTATGCCTGGTGAAGGCTTCATTCATCAGGTCTAATCCCTGTTTTTCTTCCAGCACAACCATGGCGTCAAATTACCAAATTCTACAATTATCACCTTTACATTACCTCAATGTTATGCATCCATTGAGAACTGTTACGGAATTATTATCTTTATTAACACAAAGTTAACATTGAGGTAATATGCGGGCCTGGGGTCTAGTTTTGTGGTTGTTTCCTGTAGCCGTCTTCGGACGGGATCTTACCTTACCTGCCTCCAGCCCTGAAGGCAAACTGACCTATTATGTCAATCTTTACAGCAGTGTCGGCACTTCTTCCAAAGGATCTTCGGATCTGGCCGTATTTGTAAACAGGCTGGAACAGAAACAATCCAGTTTTAAGCATAGGAAGGACTTTCTGGAATTCATTTTCCACAAAACCCACCAAAAATTCTTAAAGAATTTCTCAGAATATGCATCGTTCCCTGAGACGCTGGAAAAAGGAAACTACAATTGCCTTACGGGTACCGCACTTTACGCGTTGCTGTTAGAGCATTTTGAGATTCCCTATCAGATCGTTGAAACTAACTATCACATCTTCCTTCTGGCCGAAACCGACAAAGGATCCATCCTTTTTGAGACCACTGATCCTGCAGACGGCTTTGTAACAGATGCTGAAGAGATCAAGAACCGGATTGCGCGTTACAGACAAAATTCAATTCAGACGGCAAGATCATCCAAAACCTATTACCGCTACAACTTTGATTTATACAAGACGGTAACCCTTGACGAGGTATCGGGACTTCTCTACTATAATCTTTCAATTGTTGCGTTCAACGCAAAGGACCTCAGCCTTGCCATTGATCATTTGGGGAAAGCAATGGAGCTCTACCGGTCCCCTCGCATTGAAGAGTTTTCACGAATTATTTTGCTCACAGTAATGGAAGGTAATCTCGATCCCTTCGAAAAAGAAAGGTGCCTTGAGAACATCCGTTCTCTCCGCGATAAACATCTTTTTATTACGGCCAGCCGATAATTAGTTTTCAAGAATACGCATTTCCACACGCCTGTTCATTCGGTGGGCTTCAGGCGTTTCCTCTCGTGAAAGTGGCATTGTGCTACCAAACGCTTTCGTCTTGATGCGGCTTTTACTAACACCCTTGGAGACCAGGTATTGCTTGACAGCATCAACACGCGCCTGTGAAAGCTTAAGATTTTCCTTGGCATTGCCCTGATAATCCGTATGACCTTCCAATTGAATGACCATCCGGTTATTTTCGCTCATCATGTTGTGAACAATGTCAAGCTCCTGATAAGATTCCTCGCTGATCTTAGACTTGCCGACCTGAAAGATCAGGTTATCCAATCGGATGACATTTCCAACTGCAAGCTTCTGGCTGCCTCCGCCCTTTGTCAGCTCAATGTTTCGGATGACTTTTTTCTCGGCGTTGGCTTCGGCTGGATCCAGCATGTACTTCGCGACATCAAAGCCAGGGGCCTCCACAATAATGGAATACTTAACCCGATCGAACATTGGAAAGGAATAGGTGTTGTTATTCAGGACGCCAACCTTGTTGCCGTAAGGGAGACTTTGGTAAGTGATCCTGGCCGTGATGGGTTCTCTTGTTGCTGCATTTAAAATCTGGCCTTCTGCATAAACCAGACTATCTGCGCTCTGGCAAAATGAAATGGTAGCAGCGAAGTGGAGCAGAATGAAAAGTTTAAAAAATTTCCTGACCATATGGCTGAGATTATATTTTCAAGATCTTGAATTCAACCCTGCGATTTCTCTTTCTTCCTTCTGCGGTATCATTAGTATCTACGGGATTGCTTTCGCCGAAGAACACAACATTCATACGATCCTTTTCGATGTTCTTTTCGCCCAGGTACTGAACTACTGAGTTGGCCCTTCGCTGAGAAAGACTCATGTTGTATTGATCGGGTCCTGCACTGTCGGTATGGCCGGAGATCTCGATTTGCATGGTAGGTTTTTCCCTCATCATGGTAGCAATCCTGTCTAACTCCGGAAATGATTCGGGCTTTAACACAGCTTTATCGAAATCAAAGAAGAGATTGTTGAGAGTAATAGAAGCATTCTCTTCGATCGTTGCTACCTGGATCGGGTCAAGCGTAAAATCTTTTTCAATGACCTGATCCTGCTTAATATCTCGAAGGTCGAGGTTTTGGTTTTCCGATAACCTGTCATCAGAGTCTACCCGTAATCCGTACAGTTCGCCTGCAGGCAATCTGAACTCATATGCGCCGGTCTCAGGGTTGGATTGAGAAATCCCAAGCCCTTTTCCGTCAGGCAGTCGTTCGTATATGATCTTTGCTCCCAACGGTTTGCCTGTAGCCTTATCGATAATCTTTCCACGTACGGTTACGAACGGCTCAGGATTTTTTATGATAGGCAGCTTGATACGAAAGATGTCCATGTTATTCTCGCTTACGCCCCGCGAGTAGTAGGCAAACTCGCTGCTTGCCGGAATATTGAAGAACAGATCCTCGAGGGGAGAATTGATTTCAGGTCCAAGATTTTCCGGTTCAGACCAGTTTTTCCAGGTGTCGTCAAGTCTCTTGCTGACATATACATCGCTACCACCGTAACCACTGAATCCATTGGATGAGAAATACAGTGTCTTGTCATCCGATGCCAGGAACGGCGCAGACTCTTCGCCTGCAGTGTTCACAACATCGCCAAGGTTTAACGGCTCAGACCACGTGCTATCGCGATTTATAAAAGTTACATAAAGGTCACGATCACCATAAGAATCCTCACGCTCTACAGACATCAGCAAGGTCTGGCGGTTATCGGTAAGAAAGTAATTTGCCTTCTTATTGTAATTGTAATCATTGACGATGTTAAGGGGCACAGGTTTGCTCCATTCGCCGTTAACGTGGGCGCTAATGGAAACGCCGGCCAGCATTTTGCCATTTGGCATATACCTGTTTCCGAGAACCATTATAGCTGATTTACCATCGGGAGTTACAGACTGAATGGTGTTGACAAAATTCGGCCCCTTATTGTTGAATTTTGGACCCATATTTTGAGCGAGCTGCCAATGGCCTGCGGCATCCAGTTCGGAGTACCAGATATCTTCTTCGTCCTTTGTTCCGCCAACGTTACCCGGATGATTTTTGCGACTAAAGTACAAGGTCTTGCCGTCCGGGGAGAGAACAGGATGCAGCTCATCATACTCGCTGTTTACATTTTTATCAAGTGCTTCAATGAGTATCCCGGATGCTAAAAGCTGCATTGTCGGGATATCGGCGATTATAGGATAGTTTGAGTCGGTGATCGCAACGGCGTCAATACCGTAATAGTCAGGCACAGCTGCTCCATCGAATTCGATCTTGACGGCAGCGACTTTATAAGGTGTTGCTTCCATAAAGATGTTCATCATACGTCCCTTAAGTGGCACAGCCTGCGGGTTGCGTGTGGTTATAAGATATTCCCTGCCCGCCTCGTCGTACACCAATACCCTGAATATTGCGCTTGGATTATAGGATTCGGCAATAGCTATTTGTTTAATACTTATCGGATTAGCAAATCCCAACTTCAGGAATTCCTTGCGTTTTGGCTTATCGGGTGCCCAGGCATTGGGACTTTGGCCCCCAGCTGGCAGTACATTCGGCTTCCCCAACGCCTGGGCCGCTGAATATTGAACGGGCGTCAGCTCAGATGAAAATTCAATAACCTTTGACGCCCATTGTACAACTTGAGCTCTTGAAAACTGGGAGAATACAGCGATCAAAAGTAGGGTTAGTAAAAATTGCCTCATGCAAGCTGAAGTTTGAATTAACTTTTAAACTTACCTAAAAATTTCAAAACTTGGCCTAATACCCTTGTTAAGAGTCTGTCTGATTTACCCTTAACTTTACCAAAGATACAATCTTATTCCAACGAGTGTTTATTAAACAACAAGAATCCGACGTGTAACAAGACTCCGACTTCGTTTTCGTCGTCATCATAATAGTTCACGCTGAGACTTAACGGTCCAATAAGCGAGTGAAACACAAGGCCTGCAGTTCCGGCGAAAAATACCTTGTTGGAATCTTTCGATATCGCCGCCTGCTGATCCGAGGTTTGTACAATCTGATCGAACGGCATAAAGGCATAGCCCTCAACCCGGAATTCTAGCTTGCTCCGGATCTTAAAAACATTCCGTATGCCGCCCGCCGCGTATTTAAACGCCCGGTAGTTCTGGAGTATCAATGTGCGACTATCCTGAAGCGGAAAAAAAGCTGGGGCATTGATGATAGTTCCAAAATAGTTTTGAAAGAAAGGCTGGTTAGAAAACGCAAACTCCGCCATGTACCCCGGCCTATACCAACCTGTTCCAAGGTATTGCTCAGCGCTGGCCTTCAAACGGTACCAGCTATGATCCACGCTTACAATCCCTTCATTGATGGAAGTACTGCCAGGTGTAAAATCCTCTTTAACCGAAAAGTAATCCGCTGACACGCTTATGTTCTTGCCCGACGAAGCATATTGTCTCCGGTTCAGATTGTTCATCGAAACCGATAGCCCTGCCTTGTATCCCTGTAGCTTTAATTGATCCAGCGTATCAGTGCTAATAAACACATCTCCGTTGATGTACCTGTCCAATGTATTGAACCCCTCAACCATCAAAACACCTTTGAACGAATTACGTATAGGGACACCGATATGAAAGCCGAACTTACGGTTGATGCGCCGGAGAACTGTTGGGGTTACCGGTGTGGATACTTCGTCGAGGAGGTCGTCATTATTAAGGTAGTTCCATGTATCAAAAGACAAGTATGGTTCAACATAAAACTGATAAGGGAAATCCATCCTGTATTTCAACAAGGCTGACTTGTAAAAATTTCCCGTCTGAAAGCCTACCGAGGCATGGCTAAGTATTCTATTAAAATGGTAAAAATTAAGGCCCAGGAATATGTTGCTGACGTCTCGTGTTGCTATCACTCCACCGAATCCTACCTGGAAGTTCTGTTGCGGACGCCTCGTCAGCTGAAGAGTGAACGCTTTCTTTTGATAGTCGTAAAAAATGTTTGGATAGACGTTACTGAAGTATTCTTCGGAAACCAGTCTGAAGAAACCACTTTTGATTTCGCCATACGTAAACTTTCCTTCATTGCGCCTGCTACGGAAGATGGCTCTCAAGTATCCGCGTTGCTTTGAATTAAAAGTTTTAAATGTAAGCTCATCAAAAACATATGGCACACTCTTGTTGTGGAAGACATTGCGGCGTTGCGTCAAATCATCGCACGACTCCCGGACTTCGATCTTGGTTCTTATCTCTTCAATCTGACGCATTGCCTGCACATAACCACTGTCGATAAGGCTTTTGACCCTGCTAAAGTCATACGAAGTGTACCCGCGTAGATTCGGTTGTATATAAACGCCATTAGCCGGTATACTGGAAGGATCTGACTTGTCCAAAAGAAGGAATAATAAGGAATTAGCAATCAGCTTTTCATCATTATCATATGGATACTCGTCAAAAACTTTACTTGAGACGTTAACTCCGATGATCACATCGGGTTTAAAGTCGCGCTGCATTACGTCAACGGGAAAGTTATTGTAAACGCCACCATCAAAAAGGTATTTGCCATCCACGCGAACAGGATTATAGAAGAACGGAACAGTTTGTGTTGCACGGAGCGCATCACTTAAGGAGCCATTCGAGAGCACTACCTCCCTTTGCGTAAAGATATCGGCAGTCACCACGCGCAGGGGTACAAAGAGGCTGTCAAAGTTATTTCTTGAAATGACAGATGCTTGTGCCATTTTTTCAGCCAGCGCAAAATTCAGCGAGACGTCATTAGCAAGACTTGAATTCAATTGAAAATTGAAAGTCGAATCGAGCGCGAGATTAAGTTTGAGGAACTGGGGAGTTTCATCAGCCCGGTGATAATAGTAGTTGTACCCGGTTTCAGGCAGCCCGTTGATCAATCGAATGAATTGGTCAGAGGTAACCATTTGCTCGATTTGATGCGGGCTCATTCCAGCTGCGTAACAACCCCCGATAATTCCACCTATGGATGTGCCAACGATATAATCGACAGGAATTTCATTCTCTTCGAGAGCTTTGAGTACGCCCACATGGGCAAATCCCTTAGCTGCCCCACCACTTAATACAAGGCCTACCTTTTGCCCATAGCACAGCGTTTGAATGAACAAAAAGGAGATGAGTGATATAACCTTCATTGAAATGAGGAATCCTTATTCTTAACAAAAAAAGTTAACGAATATTACCCGATCCTCAACGAAGAAAAAAGATAAAAAGATCTTTAGAGCGATGCGATCGGCTCTTGTGGTTTGTCTGATAGCTGTATTGCGTCCAGCTTCTTTGTCAGTTCCTGTTTCACTTTATCAAACGCTTCCATTTGATCCTTCTTTACAGGTTGTGAAGGTGGAAGTTCGACTCGCAAAGCATCAACCTGCACGCCGTTTTTCCAGAAGCGATAACAAAGGTGTGGTCCTGTCGCCAAACCCGTGCTTCCGACATACCCAATCGTTTGTCCTTGTTTGACTCTTGTTCCGGCACGCACGCCTTCTGCGATCCGCGACATATGAAGATACTGCGTAGTATAGGTACCGTTGTGCCTTATCTTGACATAATTTCCATTGTTCGACTTATACTGGGCCTCATCGATGATTCCATCCCCAACACTACGGATCGGCGTTCCTGTCGGCGCCGCGAAGTCCGTACCAAGATGCGCCTTCCATCTCTTCTGTACCGGATGAAAACGATTCATCGTATAGCGGGAGCTGATCCGTGTGAATTCAATCGGATATTTCAAAAGAGCTTTACGCAAGCTCTTTCCTTCGTCGTCAAAGTAATCAATACCTTCTCCCTGATC
>DASVBA010000263.1:0-3582 GCA_036376095.1 Chryseolinea sp. | reverse complement strand
GATCAGTCCTACTGCAATCCAAACATTACCGGCATACGGCGCAGTCATGATCGGAAGCACGCAAAAAGCAAACACCAGCATAGAGATCTTACGCGCCTTGAATACGAGCCATCCCCTTTTTATCAGATAAGATGATAAATATCCGCCGCCAACGCTGCCTATAGTGGTCGCTGTGTAAACGATGACCAATTGAAGATTGGGTTTTTTTAAGTCGATATTATAGGCTTCAGCAAAAAATGAAGGAAGCCAGAAAAGGAAGAACCACCATATTGGATCCGTAAGCAATTTTCCGAAAACAAATGCCCATGTCTGACGAACTCCAAGCAATCTTGTCCATGGTAATGGCTTATCTTTTAGTTCTTCCTGCTCGTCCTTGTCGCTATGAATGTAGTCGAACTCCTCCTTGCTAACTCTTTTTTGTCTCGACGGTATCTCGTAATAAATGAGCCAAAAGATCAGCCACACAAAACCAATAGCGCCGGTCCATATGAATGCATGTCTCCATCCGTACATGCCCAATATCCAGGGAACGATTACCGGAGCTATAACGGCGCCTATATTAGTTCCTGAGTTGAATATGCCGGTAGCGAGCGCCCGCTCCTTTTTGGGGAACCATTCTGCCGTCGCTTTAATAGCAGTCGGAAAGTTTCCAGCTTCGCTTATTCCAAGGAATGCCCTCACGGCGCCAAATCCAAATGTCGATTTCACCGCGGCATGCAGCATCGCCGCTATGCTCCAAAAGACCACGGACACGGTGTAACCCATCTTCGTCCCGATCTTATCAACGATCTTTCCGAACAGCAACAGCCCTAACGCATACGCAGCGCTGAAACACATCACTATATTACTATAGTCTGTTTCCGTCCAATTGAACTCACCGGAAAGTGTCGGCTTTAACAGACCTATGACCTGGCGGTCTATGTAGTTGACTGTCGTTGCCAGAAATAATAACCCACAGACGACCCAGCGATAGTTTCCCTTTGGTTGAAGTTGTTCCACGTGATAGGTTTTATAAACGAAAAATTATTTCGCCGCCGCCTTGGCGAGCGTTAATGCTTCCTGAATTCTTTGCTTTAACAACATCCAGTTCTTTTGCTCCAGGATTTCCTTTGTAAACAACTGCGATCCCATTCCCAAACACGCCGCTCCGGCCTTTAGCCACGATGAAATACTTTTTTCATTCGGCTCCACACCTCCCGTGATCATCAACTGCAACCCTGGCACTACTGGCATTACGGACGACACAAAGCCAGGCCCCAATACCGATCCGGGAAACAGTTTAATGATCTCGGCACCATTATCCTTTGCCGTAA
Organism: Chryseolinea sp.; assembly: GCA_036376095.1. Classification (GTDB taxonomy): domain Bacteria; phylum Bacteroidota; class Bacteroidia; order Cytophagales; family Cyclobacteriaceae; genus Chryseolinea. The sequence goes on along the minus strand of DASVBA010000263.1, from coordinate 2,269 downwards.
CAATTTCGGTTAACGTAGCGCAGCCAGGTATCCACGAGATATCATGCTCACGACAGACTTTTGCCATCTCAAGTTTCATGATAGGCGAAATCACAAAGTCGGCACCAGCATCGATAAACTTTTTTGTTGTCGGCCCGTCAAGGATAGTGCCTATGCCAAGCATGAGATCAGGATACTTCCCGGAAACGCTTAAAAGATGTTTGAAAACCTCAAAAGAGTTTTCGCGCCTGTTTGTGAATTCAAAAACGCGTATCCCTCCTTCGTAAGCTGCTTCCAAAACTTCCTGTGCATCTTTAGGATTGTCGTGTGTAAATAAAGGGACGATTCGCGCCTCCTTCATCCCGCTAACCACTTGTCGTTTGGTAAATCTCGCCACCGCCGGATTATAAAATAGATTACTTCTTTCTGATCTTTACTATGATATCAAGCGCATCTGCAACGCTCTGCTCCAGCTTTGCCCAATTTTTGGTTTCGATGATGTCCTTTGTGAAAAGCTGTGATCCCATCCCCACGCAAATTACTCCGGCTTTGAACCACGCTGAAAGGTTAGCTTCAGTGGGCTCCACACCGCCTGTAGGCATCAGTTGCAACCCTGGCACTACCGGCATTATGGAAGATACAAAGCCGGGCCCGAGAACCGAACCAGGGAATATCTTAATGACCTTGGCTCCAAGGTCTTTCGCCGTCACGATCTCCGTTAAGGTTGCACATCCAGGTATCCATAATTTGTTTTCCTTTTGGCATATACCTGCCATTTCCTGTTTGAGAACCGGAGACACGATAAAATGAGCACCAGCAGAAATGAACTTCTGAGTAGTTGCTGCATCCATAACGGTCCCGATCCCTAACATGAGATCGGAATATTTCTGAACGTGTTTCAACAACTCAGAGAAAACCTGAAACGCATTTTCGCCCCGGTTAGTAAACTCAAAAACACGGACACCGCCTTTATACGATGCATCAACTACAGCTTTTGCTACTTCTATATCGGCATGATAGAACACCGGGATCATGCCCGACGATTTCATCGCCTGTTGTATGGTATCGTTAGAAAAATTTGCCATGATGTTATTTTATTAACGTGATACTCTTCCTGATGCGTCGCCGGACATCAGTTTTTCCACTTCGTCTACAGTTACTGCGTTGAAGTCGCCTTTGATGGTGTGCTTAAGGCAAGATGCAGCAACTGCGAATCCAAGAGCCTTTTCATCATCTTTGGGATACGTGATCAAGCCATAGATTAGTCCACCCATAAATGCATCCCCACCACCAACGCGATCAACGATATGCGTGATCTGGTACGTCGGAGCCTCTATGAGTTTCTTTCCGTCCCAAAGAACACCAGACCACGAGTTGTGACTAGCACTTATAGAACCCCTCAATGTTATTATCACCTTTTTTGCTTTCGGAAATTTTGCCATCAACTGTTTGCCTACGGATTCATAGGCCGCTCCTTCGACGTGCCCGGATTTAACATCAACGCCTTCTGGTTTGATCCCAAACACCATGTCGGCGTCCTCTTCATTTCCCAGTATGATTTCGCAATGCCCTACCAGCTTCTCCATTACTTCTCCAGCTGTTTTCCCCCACTTCCACAGCTTGTTCCTGAAATTGAGGTCGGTGGAAATAGTTATTCCTTTTTTGGCCGCTGCTTCACACGCTTCAAGACAAACTTCTGCTGCTCCTTCAGATACCGCAGGCGTTATCCCTGTCCAGTGAAACCAGGTTGCATCCTGAAATGCTTTATCCCAATCGATCGATCCTTTTTTTAATTTCGCGAATGAACTGTTTGCACGATCATAAATAACCTTACTTCCGCGGCTGACGGCCCCGGATTCCAGATAATAGATACCAACTCTATCACCACTTCTGTTTACAAAAGAGGTGTCTACATTAAAGGCGCGTAATGTTGAAATTGCATAATCTCCAATGTCGTTCTTGGGGAGACTGGATACAAAACTTGCAGGGATTCCGTAGTTGGCGAGGGAGACTGCAACGTTAGCTTCACCCCCCCCAAAAGTTGCTTCAAACTCTGTTGTCTGAGCAAATCTCAGGTATCCGGGGGTTGCCAGCCTCAGCATAATTTCACCAAATGTTACGACCTTGTTTTTCATCTTTCTTTACTGAATTTAGTTTTGATATAGAGTATTAGTTATGTGCTTAAACTTTAACAGCCTTCCTGAGTGAATTGCTTTCCACGCACGCCTCAATCATTCTGATCACATCGCGTGACTCTTCGGGCCTGACAGCTAACTCCTTTCCTTCCCTG
>DASVBA010000260.1:0-4022 GCA_036376095.1 Chryseolinea sp. | reverse complement strand
CGCTGGTTATCTTCGCGCTGGAATGGAGTCTGTGTAAATTCCTGTACGATCGAAGGATATTCTTCAAGATCTGAGGAGTCACCTTTTCAGGATCTTTTTTGCGTTGTCGCTGTAGATCTTTTTAAGCACGGCGTCCCGGAGGCCAAAGCCGTATAAAGGCCAATGGTAACCGAACAGATCGATTTCGTAAAAATGTTCGTCAGTTGATTCCAGGATTCTGAAGGTAGTTTCGTACATATGTTTGCGGTAGCCCATATCCGTTCCATACAACAGCTTGTCCTGATACTTTTCACAAAAGGCATTCATGTAACGGGGAATCGTAGCTGTCTCGCCATAACGCGCTCCAAACTCGGCATAGAGGTTTGGATATTTTTTGAGCAGAGCTCCGAGGATCTCCAGGTCATATTCACAATTTGCCAGATGGCAGGCGATAAAAGTTGTCTTGGGATTGTCGCGCACGGCGTTCTCAAGCGTAGTGATCAGCTGGGAATGATTCAGTATACCTTCTTTGGTCAAATCAATCTTCCATTCGTAAGCATTCATCAAGCCGTCATTGGTTGAATCCATAGGCATATACATCCAATAGGGTTCTGCGACATGAACATTTATCGGCATTTTCAATGCAGCGCACTTTTCAAACAGAGGCTTCAGTCTTTTGTCGTCGACGTGCACCCCATAGCCTGGTGTCGGGTCCGAAAATAATTCTCCAAGTCCCTTATCCCCAAGTTCGCCTACTCCCTTAGCTCCAACACGATAACAGCGTTCCAGTTCCTTGACAGCTTTTTCGCTCCAGCCGGGTTCATCTTTGCCGGTATAATCAAACCCACACCAAACTTCGAAACGATCACCGTAAGCTGCGTATACCTTGTACAAGCTGTCAAATTTTGGGCCTGTTGCCATGGTAAGAACAATAGTCTTTTGAATTCCAGCCTCATCCATATTCTTTATCCATTGCTGCAGTTCGTCAGAAGATCTGGCATACGGATGAGAGTGAATATCAATAGCTGGATATTTTGCCCTGACAATTTTACTCACCGGAACTTTATAAATTGATTTGGGCCGGTAGTCTCTTAACTTAAGGTCTTCCGGAGTTTGTGCATTGAGTTGAAAGGACAGAACCATCATTAGAAGAATGATCGGCTTAAGAATGAAGCCTGTCCGAATTTTATACGCACGCTGTTCCATAATCGTGGTTTGTTGTGATAGCACAACGGCTACGAATATACTTTTAATTCAGCTGAAATTATTTCATCCAGCTTACTGCTCTTTTCTTCCAATCTTTTTAACAATGCAAGCTGGTTGCCGGCCCTGACAAAGTTGTGCTCCTCATAGTTTGCACCGTAATAGGAATCGTTATTACAATAATCGGCGAGGAAGCGGATAGCCTGCATATATATCAGGAATAATCCGGCATAAAGTATCAGCCCCCGCTCCTCTTCAGTGAGTTCGTCTTTCATATTGGAAAGATAACCCTGCACGATCGCCCTGAAAAAATCTTCCCGTACGTCAATCTTGGTGAAGTCCTTTTCCTCTTCGCTCGCTGGCGAGAGATAAGTACGCATCATGTCACCAACATCACTTATAAAATAACCTGGCATGACCGTATCCAGGTCAATAACACAAATACCCATTCCATTATCATCGAACAGGACATTGCTGATCTTGGTGTCGTGGTGGGTAACCCGCTTTTTTACCTCGCGGCTCTTTTGAATCCTTTCGAATGAATCCAGGATGTTTGTGCGTTTCCTTATCTCATTGATATAAGGGGCTGATTGTGCGATCCTTGCCCTATTACCAGTTGCAATCGCGTCTTCAAATTGCCTGTACCGAAGAGTTAAATTGTGAAAATCCGGTATTGTTATGTACAGTCGGGAGCTGTCGAAACCCGCGAGTAACTGTGTGAATTTGCCGAACTGCAACGCTGCCTGGAACGCCTGCTGCGGGGTTTCGACAACGCTGATGGTATGCGAACCTTTTACAAACGGGAAAAGCCTGAAGTAGCCCTCATCCCTTACATGTACGATTCCATCCTTGTTACTATTGATCAGTGGTGCGGCAAACAGATAGCCAGGTGAATGTTCTGCCAGATATTCATCGATCATTTTAATGTTTTCAGCTAGCTGAGATGGTTTTTTGAAAACATGGTCATTGATGCGCTGAAGTATGTACTGTTCATGTTCACAGGTAATCTTCCATGTTCGATTGATCAATCCACTTGCTATCGGTTCAGCGGAAACAATGTCCGAGATGGCATAGGTCTTAAGAATGGATTCAATCATTCGGTGTCGAAAATTTTTCTTTGAGCCATCAATGTAAGTGTCTTTGGGGAATTTAAAAACAATGTTTCAGACACACATGGAGTTGCCTAATGCAGACGATTTCGAACTTCGTTCACGCAATGGACCGGCGAGAACAAGAGCGTGGTGGCTACATTTGCACTGATCCCTTGGGAAGGTCATTCGCAGCCAATTGGAAGACAGTACTTAGAGTGGAGGACCTGACTTTCAAAAGCCGCCTGGCGCTGAGACAATGATCAATGAGGCGTGATGACTGCTGAAACACCAATCAAATTTTCCAAGGTGGTGTTACATTTGTCAATTAAACAAGAGAGATCCATAAATGAAGATCGGCCTGCTTTCGGACACGCACAGTTACCTCGACCCGAAAGTTTTCGCACACTTTAAAGACTGCGACGAAATTTGGCACGCCGGCGACATAGGCGACACAGGAATAACGACCGAGCTAGCGAAGTTCAAACCCTTGAGAGCGGTTTTTGGCAACATCGACAACAAGGAATTACAATCGAAGTTTCCCGAGGATCTTAGATTCACGTGTGAAGGAATAAAGGTCTTTATCACCCACATCGGAGGAACTCCGCCCAAATACAATCCACGAATACGGCCATTGTTGATTGAGGATTGCCCCGATGTTTTTATCTGTGGTCATTCTCACATCCTAAGTATCAAGCGCGATCCCCAATTGAACAATATGCTATTCATAAATCCCGGGGCGGCCGGCAATCACGGCTTTCACCGTGTGAAAACTCTGGTGCGGTTTGCCATTTCGGATAAAAAGCTCTCCAACATGGAGGTAATTGAGTTGGGAAAGAGAGGCGCAATTCCCGGATCAGAACCGGTAGCTTAACGACAGCGTTTTGCCATTAAACTTAAATGCGGCCTCGCGTTCCAGGTGACGCTTGTATTTCTTGGCTCCTTTGCTCCACAAAATCACGCCCGGCACCGTGAGCCCGACGCCAGCCACCGTCATAAGAGCGCCAATGGCAGCCTGAGGATCTCCTTCTGTGTAAGTTCCTGAAGAGGTCGTTACGGAATTGTAATAATTTTCATCGGCATTGTTAAAAACGATCAGCCCGCCGATAAACAACGGAACCCCAATTATCGTCATCGTTCGTCCCGCATTTCGCATTTTATAGCCGGGTGGATAGGCAATCTTGTAGGCCACGCGCTGCACATCATTAACTACGATTGGACTCACGCTCGTGTGTTCCACATCCATTGCCCCAACATTTATGACAGACTGTCCGTGCGCAGCCAATGCTGACCCCGCTAGCAAGAGGGCCACAACAAAAAATCTCATAGGAATGGGAAAATTAAAAAACTAAACGTACTGGTTCAGCATGACAGGCATTACCAGCATCAGGATATCTTCGCTCTTATCTTTTTCGGCAGGCAAGATCACACCTGCTTTATTCGGTGCCGACATTGTCAATTTGATCTTGTCTGAATCCATGTTGGTCAACATTTCGATAAGGAACTTCGCATTAAACCCTATTTCGATGTCCTCACCTTCGTGCTCACAGCTGAGTCTTTCATTTGCCTCGTTGGAAAAATCCAGATCTTCAGCCGAGATCTGAAGCTCGCTTCCTGTGATCTTAAGACGTACCTGGTGAGTAGTCTTATTAGCGTAGATGGAAATACGTCTGAGTGCTCCTAAAAAGTCGGCGCGCTCGATTGACATTTTAATATTATTTGCTGAAGGGATTACGTTGTCATAATCCGGGA
>DASVBA010000730.1:0-3216 GCA_036376095.1 Chryseolinea sp. | reverse complement strand
AATACCGATGATGGTAATAAAAAGGAGAACAATTGATGCCGGCGCACCAACCAAAAACAGCAGCCCCAGCCCAAGAGATTTTAGAGACGCGTTTTTTACCGTATCAGCAGCGTTTCTTAAAACCGGTCCGAATAAGTATTGAATCAAAAAAATCATTACCATGGCAGTGCCCAGGTACCACGCAGCCATTATGAAGGAAGCAAAGCCAAGGTAATGCCACCTTCCGTCGTCAATCTCAAGCGAAGGATCAAAGGTTGCTGTGCCTCCACTAACAGTATCTCCAAAGTCAAGCTGTCCGTCTTCATTCCAATACCTGACATCTTTATTGAAATGCGCCCTTGACCCAAGTTCTATGTCCTTCGCGGCCAATCTCGCCATACCGGAAACTGACCCATTAATAATAATGTCTCCCCCACGGCAATCCATTTCCTGCTCCACTACTCCGTTCAAGGTGAACTCGCCAGCAGCCGCCTTGACATTACCTTGTACTGTTCCATCCAGGGTGGTTTTACCGCCACCCGACAGGAGATTTCCCAGAATGACGGATCGTCCATCAATGTTGATCTCTCCACCCCCAACTACAAAATCGCCGGCAACCCTGCTTGATAAGCGGATCTTGCCTCCGGCACTCCTTACATCATCTCCTACAAATCCGTTTATGGTGATATCTCCGCCAGCCGCAAGGATATCCTGTGAAATCGAATCATTGACAACAATTGTACCTCCGGCAACTACAAGGTCACCGTTTACGGGCGCGTTGATGGTAACCGTTCCTCCCGCGATGTAAAGATCGCCATTGACGATATCATCAATCACAACATCTTCCCCCGAACGTACCTGGGACAAAACCTGGCCCGCAACCAGTAACGTCGAAAGCAAAAAGAATAAGCTTTTAGTTGTCATAAGTTTTTCGTTGATATCCCCGCCTATTATCTACACACTTCTCCTTCGCCGCCAACCTATATGGAACGTCATTCTCTCATTTCAAACCATGTCGCTGTTCCTTCTCACTCAAAACTATATAGAGCACTTAACACCATGCATGACAAACATCAGTTCAGGGATATTTTTTGCTCTGAAGAATGAAATGACGTGACCGCAGAAGGACTGTGGATCACACGATTTGTTATTATCTGACAATAATCACTGCTTCAAATGATACTGATCAACCCATGTGATTGGCAACATGTATAGGTTTAGATTTAGATAGTCACTGGATGTCCGGTTGGATGCATCCATTACGAAAGGAAAGAAACCCGTCAGAATATGAAAAGAATACTTATCCCTACTGACTTTTCAGATTCATCACAGATTGCATTCAAATTTGCACTTGATCTCGCCAAAGAAGCGAATGCCAAGCTCTTTGTCGTACATATAATCGCGATGCCGTTGTTGCCTGAAACCACATTCGGAATACAACCTCGACCGTCTGATCCAAAACTATTAAAGGAACTTAAAAGCAGGGCGGCGACGGCTTTTCAAAAAATGAAGCGCAACTTCCCCACACGGATAGCGGTTTCGTTTCATTCAATGGTAGATCACGTCGTTCACGGCATCCGAACATTTACACTGCAAAACAAGATCGACCTTATTGTCATGAGTAGTCATGGCGCTTCCAGTATGAATGAATTTTTCTTTGGGTCTACTGCTGAACAAATAGCGAGGCTTTCTCCTGTACCAGTGATCTCTATACCAAAGCAAATAGCCTTTCGCTCGATCAAAGACATTGTATTTCCCACCACTTTAGAATCAGACCAGAAATCCCTCATGAAAGATCTGAAAGAACTTCAGCAATTCTTTAAGGCTAAACTTCATGTTCTTTTGGTCAATACGCCAACCCACTTTTATAGCGAGAACCAGGCAGCCATGGAACTTGAGAAATTTGGAAAGCATTACAAGCTGCATAACTATTCACTGAACTTCAGAAGCAATCCTACTGAGAGGGATGGCATCCTTGAGTTTATGAACGAAATCAGAGGAGACATGATTGCAATGCCTACGCATGGAAGAACAGGACTGGTGCGTTTCGTCAAAGGGAGTATTACTGAATCAGTATTGAACAGGACGGATCACCCAATATGGACATGGAAACTAAAAAAATGAATGTCGAGACCTCGGGCCCCGGTGGGTCAATAGTCTCAAATCCAAACCAGGCACTATTGACTTCGCGCAACGCGAGGCCAAAGGAACCGAGTGAAATCCCACAGCCTGGCAAAGATCCCGAAACAGTGCCCTCAAAAGAACCCGAGCCGGACACCTGGCCCAGGAGAGAACCGGAAATAACGCCCGGTAAAGAACCATTTACTACACCTCGAGAAATCCCCCCAGTGCCTCAAGACCTCATGATCAGCGACATGACCAATGGCATATTCATTCTAACGAAGTAGAAGGTAACTCTTGCCCTAATGGGATCTATTTGTCAGAGCGGAAGGATGTCTTTCGCGACCGAAGTATCCAGTACAATCCTTTGACATTCGCTTCCCATTTCGGCAAAATGAACACCAGAATGATTTCTTCAATCAACTCGACAGCAGTGATCGTGACAGCACTAAAGAACAGAACGTAAACGGGACCGAAGTTGAAGAAGATCGAAATAAAGAACAGAGCCTGGGCGATTGCCGCTGCTTTTGCCAGGTAGGTGTGAAAGCTCGTTGTCTTCTTGTAAATGATCAAGGCAACAACCGTCTGAATTGCAAAAAGGGCAAAGAGTCCAGCAATGAACATCCAGTGTTCCCTCATAAATTCAGGGAAAATAATCCAAAGACCTAAAGTGGAAACAAGAACGGTGGCGTCATCTGCGACGGAATCAAGGCGTGAACCAAAAACGCTGGTTACATTTAATTTTCGTGAAAGCGGCCCATCAATAGCGTCCGTAAAAAAACTAACGGCGATGAGCCACCTGATCCAGGTGAGCTCACCCCGCATCGCCAACAGTAAAATGATCGGGGCCGACGCTAGTCGATACAGCGTTAGTCCGTTGACAATGTAATAGCTTACAGTGGAAACATTCATCGTCAGTTTTTCCAGGCGATCATTAGTTTTTGTATGAATCTTTTATCAAGGAACTTTTCTCTTTGAAGAAATAAAATGAGTTCAATCAGCGACTAAAGTGATTTTCATTGCCATAAGCACAAACTTAATACGCGCCTGTTTTCTACGGACACAGCGTTGAAGCCACCGTTCGATGCACTGCGGCTGAACTGATATAAGTCACCT
>DASVBA010000256.1:0-7949 GCA_036376095.1 Chryseolinea sp. | reverse complement strand
GATCATCCGGAATATCCAATTTCAATCCTTGACAACGCGCGTGCTAAACGTTACGTCAATGGAACTGCTTTTCACCTGTACCTTGGGGATATAGCAGCACTTTCGAAAGTGCACGATGCCCATCCCGATCGCAATATTTATTTCACAGAGCAATGGACCTCCGGAAAAGGCGATTTTGGCGGTGACCTTAAATGGCATATAAAAAATGTTATCGTAGGGGCTACGCGAAACTGGAGCCGTACCGTCCTGGAATGGAATCTCGCGAATGACCCGCAGTTCAACCCTCACACGGACGACGGTGGATGTACTGAATGCCTTGGAGCAATCACGATCGGTGACTCATTGGAGCGGAACGTCGCATACTACATCGTTGCGCATGCTTCAAAGTTTGTCAGGCCAGGATCTGTTCGTATTGCATCGACCGATCTAAGTGAGCTGCCAAATGTGGCATTCCGGGATCCTTCAGGCAAAAAAGTTCTCATCGTACTGAATGAAGCAGTGGAATCCAAAACGTTCGGAATCCGATTTGGGAAACAAACCGCCACGGCAACATTGCCCGCGGGATCCGTTGGCACCTTCGAATGGAAGTAAGACATCTTGCTGATCCCGGATACCAACTCCGTTCGTCAATGCGTTAGATCAACATCGGCTGTTTAACAATTCGTTAACATGTCCGATTTGCGAAATAACTGTTCAATTCTGATCATCGGGATCGATTCAAACATAAGTTGGGAATAGCTGTGACCATTTTCGTGATCCGGCATTGTTATTGAAGTTTCACAAACCTTAACCTAACCACACATGAGATCTTTATATCACCTCCTGATTCTGATTTCGTCGGGGTTGTTCTTGACCAATATCCAGCCACTATCAGCTCAAATAGTTCAAGACGACAGGAAGATCAAAAGTTTTGAGAACATCGTCATTTCGGCATCTGAGAACACTTATGTTCACATCAGCTATGACAAGTCTTACAAGATGACCGTAAAAGCGGATGAACGGAATATTCATAAAGTAAGGACGACCGTTTCCGGCGATACTTTGAACGTTCATCTCAGTGCCGAAGAACTGGGAGATGCCAGGATTGAGATCTATATAAGACTCCCGAAAGTGAAAAAGATCACGATTGCCGGAAGCGGTGTGGTGGAGGTGGTTGAGGGAACAGGGGCCCCTGATCTCCAGGCAACAGTCGTTGATAATTGCTTTCCATGCTCGTAAACAAAACTAATTCCATATTGTAACCATCCTTAACGGGTGAAGTACCCCTTAGAAACCTAATTCCCTCACCATGTTTTTTACTCACCTGAAGTTCGCAATAAGAGTTTTTCTAAAAGATAAATTCTTTTCGATCCTTAACATTTTAGGACTTGCATTGGGTATTGCAGTAAGCATTATTCTATTGCTGATCCTTCAAAACGATCTCACTTATGATAAGTACCACGTAAACCACCAACGTATTTACAGGCTTGGTGGCCATCTTCAGGCTACGGGGCTGGAATTCAGAGGAGCACGGTCAGCGCGGGAGTTGGGAAATATTCTTAAGGAGGAATTTCCTGAAGTGCAGCTGGTGGTGCGTGCAAATAACTGGGATCATACGCTGGTGAAGTACGAAGGACAGGATGGCACTGAAAAAGCATTCTACGAAGAAGACATTATTCGCGCGGACTCCACGTACTTTCAAATGTTCACTCACGAATTCATTTCTGGAAATGCACAGAAATGCCTGTCAGAATTAAGAACGTTGGTTATCACTGAATCTACTGCCAAGAGATATTTCGGAGAAGACGATCCGCTGAACAAATCACTTATAATTGACAATGAGGTGTGGAAGGTAACCGGAGTCATAAAGGACCTTCCTGAGAATACACACTTAAAATTCGACATCATTCTATCGCGGCTCATTGATCGGGAATGGGTAATGGAAAATGGACAGCTAAAATCGGAAGCGTTCTGGAATCCCGATGTTTATACCTACCTGATGTTTCCGGCCAACTATGATACAAAGGAGTTTTATGCGAAATTCCCGGAGATCTTTAACAAGTATTTCAAATCCTTTGGAGATAAGGTCGGCGGAAAGTATGATCCTATCCTCGAGCCGTTGGCGTCGATCCATTTCCATTCCGACCTCCAAAGTGACGAGCCCCATGGAAACCTGGCTTATCTCTATGCATTTACAGGAATAGGTGTGTTTATTATAGTGTTGGCCTGTATCAACTATATGAATCTTTCGACGGCGAAGTCTGTGAACCGAGCGTCGGAGATCGCCATGAAAAAAACACTTGGATCTGGAAAGCGTTCGCTGGTGCTTTCTTTTTTAGCGGAATCGGTGTTCTTATCTTTTGTTTCGCTGCTGTTCGCTATCGGTATTGTTTTTACGGTGCTGGAAGCGACTTCTTTTAATCAGCTCATTGACAAAAATCTGACACCTGATTTTCTAAATAATCCTTTGTTGTTGGTGGGGTCCATAGGAATTGCATTGGGTATTGGAATCATATCCGGGCTGTATCCGGCACTGTATCTCCCGGCAATCCCGACGATAAAGGCACTAAAAGGCTCCTTTAAGAATAACAGGTCCAGCCATACGTTGCGCCGGATACTTATCACGACGCAGTTTGCAATCTCTATTTTTGTTGTCGTTTGTACATTGTTTATGCAAGACCAGATCGATTTTGTGCGAAACAAGGAACTGGGTTTTGACAAGGAAAATGTAGTTGTGTTGCCGATACAGGATACGTTAGTTCAAAATCAACTTACCGGCATCAAGGCGGAATTTTTACAAAACCCTGGGATCACAGCAGCCACCACCAGCTACCATGTACCTGGGCTTAATGTTGGCGGCGGAAGCGTAATGTGGGCGGAAGGCAAAGAAGGGATGAACCAGCAGGCTTTTACATTGATGTTCGTAGGAGAGGACTACTTCAAGACGATGGGTATCAGTTTGATCGATGGTCGCGAGTTTCAACCGGGTCCAACTGCGGATGTTGAGGATGTGTTCATTGTAAACGAAGCAACCGTCAAGCTCATGGGATGGGGAGATGACGCAATAGGTAAAAAAGTAAAATTCTTTCACGCGGAAAAGGACGGGCAAGTAATCGGTGTCGTGAAGGACTTTAACTTTAATTCATTACATAATCCGGTTGAGCCTTTACTTATTGTGAAGGCGCGCGAGGAGGGTGGGTTTCTTCATCTTAAAGTAAAAGGCGAAAATTTGCCTGAAACGATGGAGCTGATCAAAAGCAAGTGGTCAAAGTTTGATCCTAATCATCCTTATGAGTATTTTTTTGTTGATCAACGCTTCAACGAGCAATACAAGCAGGATGAGGTCCAGCACAAACTTTTGTCGGGACTCTCGTACGTCTGTATTTTTATATCGCTGCTGGGTTTATTGGGACTCTCAGCATTCACTGCAGCTCAGCGTACCAAAGAGATCGGAGTACGCAAGGTGCACGGGGCAACTATACCCAACATTATCTTTCTTCTGTACAAAGATGTGATGTACCTGGTGCTCTTAGCCGCGGTATTAATCATTCCTGTAGCCTACTATATCATAACTGAGTGGATGGGTAATTTTGCATACAGGACCGAGTTGAACTATCTCACTTTTATTGCGGTGGCTGCATTCGCAATGCTGTTTGCTTTTCTAACGGTGGCATTTCATTCCTTGAGGACTGCACGAATGAATCCCGTACAATCTTTGAAGTATGAGTAACTATCAATGTCGGATGGTAAGCACGGCGGAATAAATGTTTGCTCCGTGGTACTTTGAAGGCGTCGAGCCAATTTTCAGGATCGACGCCAGACCAACTTCACCTGCAAAGTGCTGAAGCGACTGGTAGCTGATGGGATAAGGTACCCAGTAATTGGGTTTTTCGCTGTCGTATTCAACGATCACAATTTTTGCGGAGGGTTTAACATTCTGCCTGATCTTCGTAATGAAGTCTGCTTTGTCCCTTACAAAATGAAGAGCGTTTGCCATAAGCAAACCATCAAGCGGTTCCATCTCTATTGGGTCATTGACAAAATCGATCGTCATTTTTTTGAGGAGGATGTCCTTTGACGGAAGGGCAATGTTGTCCAATGCCTTCGTCTCCTGATCAATTGCATAGATGGTGCTTCCACCTGGCAATAGGGTTGATAACGCTTTGGTGAATAGTCCTGATCCGGCGCCGAGGTCTGCCCATGTTTGTGGTTTTGGCGAGGTCGGTATTCCGTTTTTTATTAATGTTATGGCGGTGCTCAGTTCCAAGAATGCAAGTTACCAAATACCCACATTAACCCATTCCAGTAGCACAGTTGATGGATGATGATGAAAGCGCTCTGTATGACAGTTAAAAGGGTGAACAGGACCGAACAGTTACGTCCGGAGACGGACTTTTTTCAAAACAAGCAAAACCTTTTTAGTATATTAGTTGTATATACAACTAGTTTATGGAAGCTCCGGATTCACTCTCTTCAAATATAGTTTACCTCTGTGGCGAATTTTCGCACGTTTTTCATCAGATGCTGACGAAAGCGTTTAAGGAAAATAATATTGTTGTGACGGTGGAGCAATTTTCAGTCCTGGCGATGCTCTTTTATCAGGATGGACTCAGCCAACAGGAAATAAGCGACGTGTTGGGGCGGGACAAAACGACGATAGCGCGGGTGATCTCAATTATGGAGCGGGATAAAATGATCACACGGGTCACAAACAAGGACGACAACCGGGGTAAACGCATCTTCCTGACCAAAAAGGGTCGCTCCATCCAACAAAAGGCAGTCGGAGTTTCAGGCAGACTTTACCTGAAAGCACTTGAAGGGTTAAAGGAATCTCAGCTGAAAGCTGCAATGAAGGTCATGACAACGATGACATCAAATTTGTCAAAGCAATGAATCGGATGAGTTTAAGATTATAAAATGAGAACATATGAAAGTAATTAAGTTTTTATTGTTATGGGTATCACTGACCCTCGTAATGGTGTTTACGTGGTCCCTTGGATTTGTTGCGGGGAATGCGATCACTCATACGTCGCCCCCGCCCGATGGGGATCCCGCTCAGGCCTTCGTTTCCTTTGTGGGAGTTTGTGCATTCAATTCCCTTTTGCTAAGCACTCTTTTCTGGCTGACAAGGATTTATTCCGGGATAAACAAGATAATCGGGCTATTCAGTTTTTGTTTCATTATTCAATTCGTGCTGATGCAAATGGAATCAATGTTCTTCGGCGCCGCCATCGGAATACAAAATCCTCAGGTGGCCAGCATAATCATCGCGGGTTTTATCGTGTCAGCAGCAACCGTCCTTGTCGGTGTTGCAATGGTGAGCAAGATGTCAAGGGAGCCCAAGCAGCATCTTACGTTGGTTGTAAATGAATGGCGTCCGTTTGTAGTGCCGTTCCTTTTGTTGTCGTTCATTGTATACCCGCTCATCTACCTAACCTTCGGTTACTACATTGCATGGCAAAATGAAAATCTCAGAATTTTCTACACGAAGTCTTCAGAATTGACCTCATTCTTTGAACAAGGAGCGGGTTCGTTTGCCGATGGGCTCTACTTCTTTCAAATTCTGCGTGGCGCAATTTGGGTGATAGCCACGATCCCCCTGGTGATAATGCTTCGTCATTTAAAAGCATACTACCTGCTTGTCGGTCTTCTTACATCAGTACTGCCGGCTGCACAGTTGTTCATTCCGAACCCATACATGCCCCAGGAAATAGCGATGATCCACCTGGTCGAAACGGCCTCTTCAAATTTCATTTGGGGGGCGCTGATCGCCATTGCCGTCAATAGATATCTACGTGTGGGACAAGGTGATGACGTACATTCCATTCTGGAAAAAAGCGCTGGATAGAAAGTTTTTACGTTTTTAGACCTTCAATGATCACGATAGTCACGAGATTTTTACCATTCAGCAAAGATGTGGACCATTTTGTCTAAAAAGTGAAACCTCAGATGATGCATTGAGTTGTAGAAATTATTGACCGATCAATTTAAATTTGAGATCGGGGGATGTACCAAATAATTTTTTGAAGTGGGTGAATTGTAGTAATTTGATATCACAGCTATGACACATCAACTAAACCTGTTCTTGCTTTTGTTCGGTGCTCTTCAAGGAGGACTATTGAGCCTGCTGTTATTTAGAAACCGGCGCCGACGCCTGGCCAACACTTATTTTGCTTTTTTTATCACGGTCGTGGGCCTTCAGTTGATCTTCAAAGTGATAACTAAAGCCTGGTTAATGGGGCACGCCAGCTTCGCGTACAATGTATCTTATAGTTTTCCTTATTTGATCGGCCCGCTCCTTTATTTGTATATCAAGGCCAGAAAGGAAAAAGTATTTAATATGAAGGACCTTTTTCATTTTCTTCCATTCGGAATCTCGATGCTTGGCGTTGCACTCGCCATGTTTTTCTGGTTTTATATTCTTCAATTTCACCCCTATGTAATTGCGGGACTGCAAATTACGTCGCTTTGTGCTTATGCCTTTGCAGCCTACCGATTGGGCAACATCGAACTCCGGCCTTTTATCATAATGGTGACCGTTGCAGAAGCTATCATAGCTGTAACACTTGCTGTGATGCACGTGTACTATCCCGAGTTTCCGGACGTTCGCCTCCTGTTCCTGGTCCTGACCGCGTTAATTTATTGGATAAGCTACAAAGCTATAGCGAAACCCGACCTGTTTATCGAAACGGAGACATCACCAATCGTATCGATTGGATTTTCGAAAAACCCCAAGTATGCACACTCAAGCTTGAAGGAAACTGAAGCCAGGCGGATCGAGGACACGCTTCACGCGATGATGCAAAAAGAGAAGCTCTTCCTGGATAGCGGTCTTACGATAGACACTCTCGCGCATAAATTGGGGACTTCGCGCCATCATTTGTCACAAGTACTTAATGAAAGGATTAAACGGACCTATGGCGACTTCATCACGGACCTTCGGCTTGAAGAGTCATGTCGTCGCCTGAGTAATCGGGCAAATTTCCGTTTTACGATTGCCGCTATCGCGCTGGATTCGGGATTCAGTTCAGTATCGAGTTTCAACGATGTATTCAAGAAAAGGTATGGTATGACGCCATCCAAATTTCGTGATGAGCACCTGAATAAGATGAGCGCTTAGCCAGGGTAATTGATCGGAGAATTTTCTTCTCCAGTCCTATCGGAATAGGAGAATCATCATCATTTTTTTCGTTTCATCGCACTGGTCTTAATTGTTGACAGATGCGACGAATAAAAATACTGTCTGCCTTTTGCTTTTTATACTTCACTTTAAGCGCACAACCACCACCACGCCACCTGGAACGCATTGCTTTTGATTCAGGACGGAACAAGCTCATAATGTTTGGGGGAGCCTCGATGATAAATAATCAGCTCACCTATTTCTCTGACGTCTACGAATGGGATCCTGCAGGTTGGGTGGAAATTAAGACAGAGGGTCCGGGCCCGAGGAACGCTGCTCCTTTAGTATACGATCCAATCCGGAAATCGACACTACTGTTCGGTGGCGTATTCGAAAACGCCGATGGCTTTAAGATCTATTTCGACGTCTGGAGTTGGGATGGAAAAGAATGGAAGCTAATCAATTCGAAGTGTCCTGTAAAAGAACCAATGGCAGTTTACGACACCGGCAATAAACGCGTGCTCGTTTATGGAGAGGTCACAAACAAAAGGAGCCTGACTAATGAAGGTCCCCGTGAATTTGAGCTTTGGGAATTCAAGGACGATAGCTGGAAAAAATTGTCAACTGATGGACCGGACGTACATTCTACGCTGTCCTTCAATGAAAGCAGGAATGCGCTCATAATTACTTCGCTGGAAGATGATCCGGTTACGGTCTGGGAATGGACAAACGAAGAATGGAAAAGAGTATCCTGTACCAGCAACTGTCCTGAAAAGAGAAGCAGAGAGGCGGTGGCTTATCATCCCGGCCTGAAGGCAACGTGTATGTTCGGCGGTCGCGATAGTGAGCG
>DASVBA010000243.1:0-5474 GCA_036376095.1 Chryseolinea sp. | reverse complement strand
CAACGCCATTGCGCAATACGCTCATACTTACCTCTCCGGTTGGCTTGGCCAGCAGGTTATCCGTGACATCCGTGCTAAACTATACGCACACGTTGTAAGCCTTCGTCTAAAGTTTTTTGACAAGACTCCTATAGGTAGACTCGTAACCCGAACAATTTCCGATGTTGAAACATTAGCCGATGTATTCAGCGAAGGGCTCGCAGCAATGGTCGGCGACCTTCTCCAGATCGTATTCATCCTTGCGTTCATGTTTTATCAGGATTGGAGACTGGCATTACTTAGTTTGTCAACAATTCCGCTGCTACTCATCAGCACTTATATATTCAAAGAAAAGATTAAGGTTGCTTTTAATGATGTCAGGAATGCAGTGGCAAACTTGAATTCATTCGTGCAGGAGCACATCTCAGGGATGAACATTGTGCAGATCTTTGGAAGTGAAAAGAGAGAATTCGAAAAATTCAGGGAGATCAATGAAGACCATAAACAAGCAAACCTTAGGTCGGTTCTTTATTACTCCATTTATTTTCCCGTGGCTGAAATTATCGCGGCCGCCGGAATTGGTCTGCTTGTCTGGTATGGCGCAAAGGGCGTAATAAACTACCAGGAAACAGGACTCACCATTGGAAAGCTGATTGCCTTCATAATGTATATTCAGATGTTCTTCCGGCCTATCAGGATGATCGCTGACCGTTACAATACGTTGCAAATGGGAATTGTTAGCTCATCGCGTATTATGAATCTATTGGATTCAGCGGAACACGTCCAGGATAACGGAACCCGGAAGGTGGAGCATGTGCAGGGCGACGTAAAATTCGACCACGTTTGGTTTGCTTACAACGATGCCGAGTATGTTCTAAAAGATATTACACTTGATATCAAGCCTGGAGAAACAATTGCTCTGGTCGGAGCTACAGGCGCCGGAAAGTCCTCCATTATAAACTTGCTTAACCGTTTTTATGAGATCAACCGTGGGACTATTCTCGTCGATGGCGTTGACATACGTGAATATGAACTGGGAGGGCTGAGGAAGAATATCGGTGTGGTACTTCAGGATGTGTTTTTGTTCAGCGATTCTATCTACAAGAATATTACCCTGGGGAATGACGAGGTTACGGAGGAAATGGTGTGGCACGCCGCCGACCTTGTCGGAGCGAGAAAGTTTATCGACCGTTTGCCCGGAAAACTTTCCTATAACGTGATGGAACGAGGGGCCACACTAAGCGTCGGTCAACGCCAGTTGATATCCTTCATTAGGGCTATGGTGTACGACCCGAAGATCCTGGTGCTGGACGAGGCTACCTCATCGGTGGATACGGAAACAGAGGAAATGATCCAGCAGGCTATCGAAAAGATGATGCGCGGACGTACGGCCATCGTTATTGCTCACCGACTGTCGACTATCCAGAAAGCGGATAAAATCATTGTGCTTGACCATGGGGAGATCAAGGAAGTTGGTCGCCACGAGGATCTATTGGCCCATGATGGGTATTACGCGCAACTCCATAAGATGCAGTATAAAGAGTTTGTTTGAGGGTATTATCGACCGAATAGGCCTCTTTTCGAACTTCATGATCGGCAAAACCTCTATATTTGCCTTCAATGTGTCTTCAGAAAATCCTTCTATTGGCCTGTTTTTGCCTTTCGAGCGTTGTAGCGCTTTCGCAAAAGGCAAAGATCTACAATGGAGGTAAAAGTATGTACACGCGTGAAAGGTACAATTCGGCGGCACGCTTCAAGGGAGCCAAAGCCAAGACATTGTGCCCGATCTTCGAAACAAGCAGGTATCCTTATCAAGGCATAGGTATAAAACTTGGCGATCCTTTCGCGATAACGTACAAGTACTACGCTAACAATAAGTTCGCGGTAGCCGTCGATATCGGTAAAGCATCAAGTGGTTTGTACAACCGCTATTTCCGTGAGAAGTTTGATCAGTATGTTGTTACCGACACCTTTTCCACCAGCGACGCGAGCATTGAATATTATACGCACAAAGTTTTGTCCGATTTGATCGGTGAAGTGAAACTGCTCTATTCAGTTGACGCCTCTAAAGTCGCTCCCGGACTACAAGCCTATCTGGGAGCCGGGTGGGAAGTGAAGAACACAAAGCTACAATACGATTACACCTATCTGGAGAGTGCCGCATCTGAGGACGAATTCGGACGCTTCGAGAGAACAAGATTTACAATGGGGCCACAAGCTGTGGTGGGAATTGAGTATGCATACTTTAAGATTCCAATCTCCGCCTTCATGGAGCTGGAGTATTTCTACGACGTGTTAGCCGACCCTGGCTGGAGTCGTATAGAGGGAGGGGTAGGACTGCGATACATTTTCTAATCAGTTTAATTTTTTAAGAGCATGAGAAGCGCGATGGTGATTCTTTTTATGGCGATGAGCGTAAGCGTGTTTGCGCAAGAGCAGGGAATTGGGCTGCGTATAGGCAACCCGCTAGGACTGACGTACAAACGATATCTCCCCAATGACCGGGCGTTCGAATTCATATTTGGTACAGCACCAGGTGGATGGAATAAAAACTACTATAAGAATTCTTTCAAGGATTTTGACAAATACGATACTGACGTATATCGCTCGCATGATGTGGAAAGTACTGTTTATTTTCAGGGACGGTACCTTTTTGATTATAACATTCCAGTTGAAGGAATGGTGGGCAAACTGGATTGGTACTGGGGGGCAGGAGCGTTGCTTAAATTTGCAAAAGTGAATTATAGCTATCAGCCTGGAGATGCAACCACTATTTTGTACGATAGCAGAACGGACATAGATTTTGGGCCTGAGGGAATCGCTGGGATGGAATACACTTTCGATGATATCCCGCTGACACTCTTCGGCGAAGTAAGCGTGTTACTGGAATTTGCCGACCGGCCCTTAACTTTTAGAGCCTTTGCAGCTGCCGGCGCGAGATTTAATTTCTAACAACGATTCAGCTGGTTCAGGCACCTAGTCAGCCAGCTGCCCGGCGCCGTCATCCCTTGATTCAATTTCTTCCAGCTGACCTTGCTTTTCGTAGAGGTCTTTGTAAAAGCCATCTTTTGCAAGCAGTGATTCGTGGGTTCCCTCTTCAACAATTTGACCGTCCATCAGCACGATAATCTTGTTGGCCAGCTTTGCAGAAGAAACGCGATGAGATATGATGATTGTGGTTCTGCCTTGCATCAATCGCTTCATGCTGTTAAGGATGTTGTTTTCTGTTTTAGTATCAACAGCAGAAAGAGCATCGTCAAGCATCAGTATTTTGGGCTCTCTTACGATCGCCCGCGCAATGGAGACACGCTGCTTCTGTCCTCCGGATAGCGTGATTCCACGTTCCCCAATCCTCGTTGCAAATCCCTGTGGAAATGCCATGATATTCTCATACACGTCAGCGTCACGCGCTGCCTGAAGGATCTTTGCTTCGTCGGGTGTCTTTATTCCGAAGCCAATGTTATTGAAAATGGTATCACTAAATAGGAACACATCCTGTGGAACGTAACCGATCTGGCTTCGCAAAGAGTGAAGATTATAATGTGATATTGGTGTATCATCAATCAAGATCTCGCCATCTCTAACATCGTAAAGTCTGGATACCAGATAGGAGACCGTGCTCTTTCCCGACCCCGTCGTTCCTATAATTGCAAGCGACTCACCCGGATTAATGGTGAATGAAATACCCTTAATTGCCCTAATACCGGTATCAGGGTACGTGAAGCTGACGTTCTTAAACTCCACTTTACCCGCAATCTCCTTTTCAATGTTCTTTTCAGAAATAATATTGGACTGCGTCTTCAGGAACTCGTTGATGCGCTTTTGCGATGCTTCGGCTCTTTGAACAATGCTGCTGGTCCAACCCAACTGGGCCACTGGCCAGGTCAGAAGGTTCACATAGATCACAAACTCGGCAATGTTTCCAAGGGTAGCATTTCCGTTTATAACCTGGGCGCTACCGGCATATACGGTAAGGATCGTGCTGATGCCAATGAGCCCCATGATCAGAGGGAAAAAAAGCGCCTGTACTTTTGTCAGCTTAAGGGACTGCTTTTTATACGATTCCGTTTCCAGGGTAAAATTTTGAATGGATTCATTCTCGCGATTAAATGATTTGATCACGCGAATACCACTGAATGCTTCCTGTACGAACGTGGATAACTTTGACTGACTCTGCTGAATTTTTTCTGAAAGCTTCTCAACGCGGTTATGGACGAGGAAAATACTTAGCGACAGGATGGGAAGGGGACTGATCGCATACCACGTCAATTCCGCGTTCACGTTGAACATGATGGGGATCAATGTGAGGAAGAGCGTCAGCAAGGTTAGTCCGTACATGATTGATGGTCCGATGTACATACGAACCCGGCTTACATCCTCAGAGATCCGGTTCATGAGATCACCCGTATTGTTTCGACGGTAAAAGCTCAATGGGAGTGATTGGTAATGCTCGAATATATCATTCTTCAAATCATACTCGACCAGCCTGGACATTACAATCAGGGTCTGTCTCATGAAATACAGAAATATACCCCTCAGTAGGGCCATCACAAGTATCAGTCCCGCATACATGACGATACCGAATGCAAATACGTTGAAAAAATTTTCCTGGAGCTTCGAGCCTTCAAATGACTGATATATCCTCAGGTTCTCCACAACATGGTCGATGGAGAGACGAACTAGCTGGGCCGGGATGATCTGAAAAAAGTTGGAGATGATAATAAATATCGTTCCAAGGATCAGGTGCCATTTATACTTCGCGAGATACTTGTTGAGGTACTTTAACTCTTTCATTCAAAAAATTCCTGATCGCCCAGTTTAAAACGATAATTTCTTCCAATAGTTCTTGCAAACGTTTGAAAATTTCAAATTCAAGGGAATGCCAAACCATTTCTGACGGCCCTAAAACTACAATAAACAGTTGTAATTCAAATCGACTCCAATGTCCCTCCATCAAATTAACCGGCCTTTAATGAATGATATGCGTAAAAGCTTGAAGGATGTTTATATTTTTGTGGCCGTCGCCGGAACGCAGATGTGGAAATGACAACTGCGTCGTTTTGGAACTTGGATTTATAACATTTAGTTGTTCTTTATCATGCTTAACAGGAGAAGTCTTCGGATCAAAGTAATGCAAAACCTGTTTGCTCTTCAGC
This sequence comes from Chryseolinea sp., assembly GCA_036376095.1. Taxonomy (GTDB): domain Bacteria; phylum Bacteroidota; class Bacteroidia; order Cytophagales; family Cyclobacteriaceae; genus Chryseolinea. The sequence goes on along the minus strand of DASVBA010000243.1, from coordinate 339 downwards.
AATGCAAGGATGCAAACTATGAGCTGTCCCTTGAAAGGATTGGAGATGTATTTTCACCCGATTTGAATTCCATGGAGGTGCAGGACAAACAGCAACTCAGCTCACAGAAGAGGGAAGCCTTAAAGCTGTTTGAAAAAGAATTCGCGAAAGGCGAAAGGGAAGTGGATCACCAGGATCCAAAGATCAAAAAGACCGTTAATGACTCTTTCCTGTTCTATCAGAATCAATCCAAAAAGGACACGGATTTTTTCCTGAAGAACCTGGTATCGGAAGTGGAAAAGATCTATAACCAATACATTGCCGTATTGAGTCTTGCTTCAGCCTTTTCCGAACTGGCGG
>DASVBA010000240.1:0-9103 GCA_036376095.1 Chryseolinea sp. | reverse complement strand
TGCCAGCCAGTACTATAGGAAGATTGCGCGGTGAATGCCGGTTACCATCTCTCAGATCTGATGTGAACATGATCATAGAATTGTCAAGCAAAGTTTTGTCGCCTTCCTTGATCTTTTTAAGGTTTTCGAGGAAGTAAGCATATTGGGTCATATGCCAGATAGTGATCTTGGTATATTCCTCCAACGCTTCCGGCTTATCCATGTGGTGTGAAATTGAATGGTGATTTCCCTTCACTCCTTCCAGGAATGAAAAGTTACGGTTGCTCACAGAGTTGCCAAACATGAACGTAGTGACACGGCTTGCATCGCTCCAGAATGCAAGGGTCATGATATCCAACATCAATCGGGTCTTCTCGGTAACGTCAACACCGCCATACATCTCCACGTATTCGTCGATGCGCGTGTTTACCCGAACCAGTTCTTTCCTTATATCGGGTGTGATATTCGCCGCAAATTTTTCGCGGTTTCCATCATTGGAAATTCTTTTTTCCACGCTGCGGATCGATTCAAGGTATTCCGACAGCTTGTCCTGATCAACCCGTCCGAGGTTGCGCTTAAGGTCATTTGCATCATCCATGACCAAATCCAGAATACTTGCTTTCCAGGGATCCTGTTTGATCTTCACTCCAGGTAGATAAGGACGGAACAAACGATCAAATGCGAGACGGGGATCGATCTCCTTCGACAACGGCTGATTCGGCGTCGGCCATGAAATGCTTGATCCATAAAGTCGGGTAAATCCTACGTTGATGTCCACGCCCGTAGTAATTCGGTCCAATCCGTACTCAAGTGATGGGAACAACGTCTGACCGCCAATGTTTGACGCAATGACCTGGTCGACCGAGACACCTCCACTGCTGATGTTATCCCCGATCGTTTGTTTGATGGGCATACAGGTCAGCAGACTGGCAGACTTCGCATAGTGACCATCCGCGCCTCTGAAGAGTGAATTCTTATTCATCAACTCACCCAGGAGAAGAATATCTTTCTTAAAGTTTTCAAGCGGTGCCAGCTGTTGTGTCAATGTGAATTGAGAACCGATCTCGGCTGGAGTCCAACGGTCAGGATGTACGCCATTTGGCATAAACAGGAACCCGGTACGGATAGGCGACTTAGGAACAGGCGAACCCAATCCAGGCAGCGCCATTGCATCCAATAAAGGCAATGCGATACATGCGCCTAGGCCTTTTAACATCCTCCTTCTTGAAATGTGCCACTTCTTCTTCATAGACGTCAGACTTTTTTCTCGAAATCATTCAACTTCATGCGGAACGGATAACTTTTCACCAACTCAATAATAAAGAGCTCTGGATTGAAGTTGTTGTTCAGTAGTGTTGCATCCAGATGCTGGAGTGCCGGTTCATCCGTAAAAATCACGGAACGTCCCAAAGCGTACGAGAGCATCTTCGAAGACAAGTTACGCGCAATTTTTTCCTTTTCCGTCAGTAACATCTTTTTCAATTCCTTTGGCCCCTCGAATTTCCTTCCGTCGGCCATAACGCCTGAGGCATCAATATCCACTTTTCCATAACTATCACGCCATCTGCCAATAGGATCGAAGTTCTCTAATCCTAATCCCAACGGATCCATCTTTACATGGCAAGACAAACATTCAGGTTTTGAACGGTGGATCTCCAATATTTTTCTCAATCCCAATTCGTCGTGGGCAGCTTTATCTTCCGTCAACTCCGCTACAACAGGTGGTGGAGGCGGTGGCGATATTCCCATCAATTGTTCGAGCACCCATTTGCCCCTTAGCACAGGGCTAGTCCTTATGGGCAGCGAAGTAGTGGTGAGCACGCTGCCCATTCCCAACACTCCACCCCGTAATGAATCCTGCAGGACGTAGCGTTGAATTTCATCCCCTTCCACTCCGGGAATACCATAATAGTCAGCAAGCTCTTTATTAAGGAATGTATAATTACTGTTAATAAGCTCAAGCATGTTCTTGCTTCCTGTCAACACGTAATAGAAGTACTCGATGGTCTCGCGGTACAACGCCTTCCGGATATCCATAGTGAACTCCGGAAATGTTTCAGGGTCGGCAATCGGTTGATTTTCCACCAGCTTATTAATTCCCAGCCATTGCGATGAAAAATTCTCCGCGAATCGTTTAGCTTTTGGATGCGCGAGCATGCGACGCACTTGTTTCTCCAGCACAACAGTGTCATCGAGCATACCCATGTACGCAAGGTCAAACAACTCCTGGTCCGGCATACTGCACCAAAGGAAGTATGAAAGCCGTGTAGCCACCTCGAAATTGCTTAGCGGATATGAACCCAGCTTGTCCGGTTCTTCTTCCACGCGATATAAGAAGAACGGCGATACCAGTACAGACTTCATCGTTTCGGCTACGCTTTGATTAAATCGCGTTGGATTGTCAAGCGAGTCTTTTTGAGAATATACAGTTTCAAAGAGGTCGATCAGCTTGGACTTTTCTTCGTCCTTGATAAATCGTCGATATGCTTTTGTTGCAAAGGGGACGATGACTTTCTCCGCAGCAAGACGGGGCGAATTCCACTCCTCATAATCATCGCTGAACAATGACTTCATCCAATTGACAAAGCGCTGAAACCAGTTCTGTTCGTATTCGAAAGGAACGATACTCTCCCACTTCTGCTCATCTTTATATACCTGACCGATAATACTATCGGCCGCATCATAGTAACGCTCCAGCTTGAGCGGTGTGAAAAACAACGCCCGACCCTGATTGTCAAAACCTCCTCCACCCGAACCATCCGACGGAAAATAATTTCTCGCGTCAAAATCGACGTTGACCAGATCCTGGATTGTATACTGATATTCGGCATGACTTAACCTGCGGATCACGACATGGCCTGCACTCCGTTGCGCCAGGGAGGCCTGAAGAAGGCTATTGATCCCATCCACCAACAAATGATAATCCTTTTCTGAAAGAGCGGGCTCAGACTTGGGTGGCATTGCCCGCGTTTTGATCTGGTCCAATACCTTTAACCAAAACTGGCCATCCTTAATAACCCGGTCGGCTTCTTTATAATTGTCGAGGTTGACGCCGCCTTTTGTATTGCCCGTATTATGACACTCAAAGCATTTCAGTGCCATGAGAGGACGGATCTGCGTCTCATAGTTGATATCCTGCGCAAAAGAATACTGCAGGATGAACGTGACGAAAAGTAGTAAGCCTGGGCGTCGGATGACCATTTCGCAGTCTAGATCATCCTAAATTTACTCAATTTTAATGGAAAGAAAGCAGGGTTTTGGCAGAGGGTTATATTGTCTGTTGTGCGGCAGGTTTGTTGATTTGCCACGCCGATGTGTGCGTGTGCTCAGGAAATTACTTCCTCGAATGCCTTTACAAACGCCGTCATTTCATTCATGGTCCCGATGCTGACCCGACACCACTCCTTTTCTTTATAGTCCCAGATCCTCATCATGAAACCCTTCTCTTCCATTTTGGCCAGAATAGTTTTGCCATCTTTTGGAGCAGGGAAAAAAACAAAGTTTGTTACGGTTTTGCCGTATGTAATTTTCCTTTGATCGAGATAACCTGTAAGAAGCGCACGTGCTTCGGCATTCCTTGTCCTCGTCATTTTCATAAACGCCTCATCCCCATACGCCGCTTTGGCCGCAGCAATCGCAGTATGACTTACTGGGATGTCGTGGCTGAATGCATTGATTCGTTTTACGATATCCGGTCTGGCAATTATGTATCCAACCCGTATCCCAGCAAGACCGTAAATCTTTGAAAATGTCCGTGATACTATAACGTTCAGGCCCCTCTTTACTAAGGACACCATTGACATTTGCTGTGTTGGTTCAAGGAATTCGATGTATGCTTCATCGCAGTAGACTGGCACGCGCGGAGACACCTCTTCGCAGAATGTTTTTACTTTATTCGGATCAACCAGTGTGCCACTGGGATTGTTTGGATTACAAATAAAAATCAGGCGCGTGTCGCTTTTAATTGCAGAAGCGATGGCATCATAGTCGTGCTCGAGGTTATCGTTGAGGTTTACTTTATCCCAGGTAGCTTTAAACAATTCCGCATAGTTCATCAGCAAAGAGAACGTTGGAAACGCAGAGATCACTCTACCTCCCTCCAGGTTGAATGCAGTCGCTGCCTCGCAAAGAATATCCCCTGATCCCGCTCCCACATGCACGTAATCCGGCGTTACGCCTTCTCTGTTCGCAATGAGAAGCTTGAGCTCATCCATCTCCGTGATGGGATACCGGTTTATTTCCGTAAGGATCTTAATGATCGCATCTTTTGCTTTTTGAGAAGGCCCGTAGGGGTTTTCGTTGGAATCGAGTCTGATTTTTGAACTGCCCGGCTTAAACGTTTTCAAGAATTCTCGTTCAGCTTTGCTCACGGGCGCAGCCATTAACGTTGAGGCAATTCCGGAAGTTAGCGTAAAGCCTGCGGTGAGGGAGAGTGTCGATTTGAGCCAGTCGCGGCGGTTGAGATCCATTGTACTTTTGTTAGGAGATGGAAGTTAACGATTTTTCGACCACGTTGTCGGTGATGACATCTATCCCCGGTCTGCGAACTCTGATGGAAGCCTCGAAAAAATTAAACTGGCGCAAGTCTTCAAGCGACAGCGAGACTTGTGCCTTAAGCATCAACTCAGTCTTCAGACTGCCTGGTAAGCCTTAAGCCTTGAATGAAAAAGATTTTGCATCTTAAAGCTTGAAGGGGTTTAAATTCACCGCAACGCACTATACACCTTGCTACTCACAAAACCCGCATCATGCTTGATACCAAAAACGAAATTGGATTTGTGATTGCGCTGCCACGAACAATCCACGAAGTACAGGCCTTCTACGGGGCTTACACCCTGACGGTGTATAGGTTGACCGCTTTGGTCCAGTACCGGCAACTTAATGTAATCGTATTTGCCACAGAAACCGGTAGCCCAAAGGATTGATGTGATATCGTGATCTTCAAGATTTATGGACGACGGTGATACTACTACATCACTCATGTACGGCATGTCGGCTTCGTCAATCGTCACGTCATCGGCCCGGACCTGGCTCCTCTTTATAAACTCATCAATGTTCTTTTTGACTTTCTCGGAGTACTCGTCCGCAAAAGTGATGTGGTCCATGATATTGTTGTCGAAGAAAATTTCGTCACCAGAAGCATTCTCTGTCCTTCCTAACAGGACAGCTCCTCTTTGCACCAGGGACTGGAGACTTAACGTATGGCCTAACCCTCCTGCCCCCGTCAGCAAAGGTTCGGGAGTGTTACATCCCAAAGACTTCAACGTGGTAGAATCACTCTCTATGGACTTGGTCTCGATCAGCCAATCCATAATGTCTTTGCCCCTGTATCGACGTGGGATTCGGGGAACTCTGCTTGTTGAAAGATAGACCTTCCTGCCCGCGTCGAGAAGTTCTTCAGCAAGTTGACAACCTGACTGAGCACTTCCCGTGATCAGGACAGCACCATCCGGGAGTTCATAAGGATTCCGGTACGTCGACGAATGAAGTTGGTTGATGGATGGCGAAATCTGCTTTGAGAATGGTGGTATATACGGCACATTCATCGACCCTGAAGCAATGATGACCTGCCAGCAATTGTACGTTCTTACCCCTTCGTTGTCCTGGGAGACGGTTACCGTGAAATACGGGTTCGGATGAAGCTTATCGATAGAAAGTACCGAACTGTTTTCAGTTACTGGCAGCTGAAACGAGGAAACGTAATCTTCTAACGACCTCACAAATTCTGTGGCGCTGCTGAAAGCATCGGGCTTTTTTCCTTTGTAAATAAAACCAGGCAATACGTTGAGCCGGTTTGAGGTATTCATTGTAAAGGAGTCCCATCGTTGAGATCGCCAGGATTCTCCAATTTTTCCCCGCTCAAATACTACATGTTCCAAACCAAGATGTTTGAGGTAATAGCTTGCGCTTAAGCCAGCGTGGCCTGCTCCTACTATTATTACCTCCAGTATCGAACCATTCATGGTAAAAAATTTTGAAATCCCTGTACCCGGAATACACGAACAGCTTACCTACATCCACTCTTAGTGGCTGAAGTTGATAGTGACCTTTCGAATACATATGCATATAAAAAAATGTTCGTATGTAAATTTACGGAGCGCAAAAGGTCAATGCAATAATAATCACAAATAATTTCTTTGAATAGAAAGTTAATGTAAGCTGAAAGATGGGTCGTTGAATGAACGTTATGGGTTGGTAAACGTTAATCGTTAATCGTTAAAAGTTAATCGTGGGCAAGGGACTTGAGCAGGGGTGTGTTGGTCAGACTTACACTTACACCAACATTTAACTTTGACCACTAACTACTTTCACCGCGTCAAGCGTTACTTATTAAAAATTAATACAAGTGTTTGCAAGGACATAATGAATAAATGCATTCACACCCTTATGCCCAGACCCGCACCCACGATTAACGATTAACGTTTACACGGGTTTTATCCTGACTACAGGGCCCTTATCAATTCCGAGATAAAGGAATCCGTCGGGCCCTTGTCGTACACAACGTACGCGCCATTTCTTTTCAACCAATAGACGATCTTCCCTTACGACCTTATTATCTGCAATCACCAATCTGTTCAGATGTTTTAATGCCATCGCTCCGATAAACAGGTTTCCTTTCCATTTTGGCATTACGTCCGAGGTATAGAATTCCATACCACTGGGCGCTATCGACGGAACATAGTAATAGAATGGTTGCTCCATCCCTTCTTTCATGGTAATTCCGTCACCAATTGGCGTATTGTCGGAATCAACACCATAGCAGATCACAGGCCATCCGTAGTTGAGGGCAGGTTTTATCACGTTTATTTCATCGCCTCCCTTTGGTCCATGCTCGTGCTCCCATAGCTCACCTGTTATTGGATTGTTGGTTAAACCCTGGGGATTCCTATGTCCATAACTCCAGATTTCCGGAAGCGCTCCTTTAGTGTTAACAAATGGATTGTCTGGGGGAATACCTCCGTCTTCAAACACTCGCATGACCTTTCCAAGATGGTTGGTCAGCGTTTGAGCGCTGTCGCGAAGAAAGTAACGTTCGCCCATCGTGATAAAAAGATATCCGTCTTTGAGCAGAAGCCGGCAGCCAAAATGGTTCGGCTCTTTATAATAGGGCAAAGCTGAAAAAATACGTTCCCTGTCAACGATACGAGCTCCCTCCAGCCTCGCTCGATCAACTGCCATGGTACTGGTGCTATCTTCTTGTATTGAAGAGTAGCTATAGTATATCGTATGGTTATTCTTGAAATCCGGATGAACGATAACATCGAGCATTCCGCCATCCCCACTCGCGAAAATCGGCGGCAACCCATCGATGTTTGATTGAGTTCCATCGGCAGCATTCACAAGTATCATCCTTGCTGTCGGTCGGTCGGTCACCAGTAAGTTTCCATCGGGAAGGAATGCCATTCCAAACGGGACGGAAATGCTGTCGGAAACGACTTCAACGGCTAAGACCTGCCCTTCACTTTCGAGAAGGAAAGTTTCACGGTGTTTGCTACAGTACAGAAGAAGAGAACAGATATAAAAGAAACGAAAAATCTTGAATGCAGCGTTCATGCGAATTTTTCGCGCTAAACAAGGCAACAATGCATTAAAAGTCTTTTGAATTAATTAATCCGTTTGTCAGATTAATTGAAAGAAAAGTTACTGAGGGCTTCTTGGACTTCGGCAGACGTTGTAATGATTTTTCAACCACAGTTTTGCGCCACCGCGAATTCCATCCATGTTAGTAGCTACGGTGATATTCGAGTCGAGCTGGAAGTCGATCTTTTTAGCATTGCCCCCACTGATATAAAGATGATCATAGTTAAACACCGTCTTTAGTATCTCGATAATTTTTTGTAGCCGCCGGTTCCATTTCTCAGGTCCGGCATCCAGGAATCCCCGGTTACCGATGTATTCGTCATACTCACGATCTTTGGACACCGGGTGATGTGCCAACTCCAAATGTGGCAGCAGTATTCCGTCCATGAGTAGCGACGTACCAAAGCCCGTCCCAAGAGTTATCACCATTTCCAGTCCTTGACCTTTTGCGATACCCAGCCCTTGAAGGTCAGCGTCGTTGACTACACGCACAGGATGTATCAAAAGGTCAGTGAGATGTTGGGCCAGGTCTTCTTCGTGCCAATATTCGCTTCCAAGGTTCGGCGCTGTATAGACGACACCATTCTTGACGTAGCCTGGAAACCCGACAGATGCCCGTGTATATCCGGGAAAGCCTTCCGTTAGTTTCGCGATCGTTTCAATCACACGTTCGGGGGTAGCTGGATGCGGTGTGTCCAATCGCTGATACTCGATCAGCATATTTCCTTCGACGTCGAGAAGAATTGCCTTGATCCGTGAACCGCCAATATCTATAGAGAGTATTTTTTCATGCGTGTCGGTGATCTTGATCATCAGGAAAGGATTAGGCGGCAAATATTAAACCTTGCTTTCTGCGTCATCGCGAAGCGCTTTGGCGGAGCAAGACAGGCGGGGCAAATATACCAAGATAAAGTCAGGATGGTAGCGATTGCGATTTTTCTTGCGCAGTGGAATTAATTTTCCATCGATATCGGCGTATTTGTAATTTTTCTTTCATTTGTGACCAATGCAATCGCTCCTGCGGAAGATTCATATTTATGGCGGCCTCGCATGCTTCTGGTATCTGATCATCCTTGGCATAAGTTCCCTGCATTACAATCACGATTTCCAATTTATGGAGCGATCCGGGGAGACCATCCAATGGCAGCAACGATCGTTGAGGTTTGAACCCGGACAGGATGACTTGAAACTCGCAGAATCTATTCGAGATTCCTTATCATTAATGGGGTGGCCCCTGCCCTGGGAAATGTGGCGCGACTCAGCCTTGTCACTTCACTTCGCAATGGAACAACCCGCTAAGCGTTATGAAATTACCTATAGTTTCGTTGACCACGTTGTAAACGTGGCTGAAACCGATAAAGGATTCTGGCGTGTATTTAATTCGTTGCATGGCGCCGGAGCAGTACCCAATGGCCCATTTACAACGCTTTGGCAATGGTATACGCGGACAACGGTATTCGTGGTGATACTCTCAATTGTAACAGGCATTTACATCTGGATCGCGGGTAAGGATGAAAAGAGAACAGGACTATTGGTTTTGTTA
>DASVBA010000233.1:0-5848 GCA_036376095.1 Chryseolinea sp. | reverse complement strand
ACGCCATCTTCGGAATAGCACGCCACAAATCATTTCGGGTATTCCTTGAATATTCCATGGCTTTTTTTCCCAAGGCGGTAATTTGAAAATACTTCTTCGGCCTTCCTGCACGCTCTTCTGTTCCTTCACCGTCGTATGATTTGATGTATCCTTTGTCTTCCAGGCGGACAAGGGCAGTATGCATAGCGCCCATGCTTACATTTCGTGACAGCCTTGTTTCGATCTCGTTCTTTATGGCTACGCCGTAAGCTTCCTTATACAAGACTGCGATGGTTAGGATGACAATTTCTTCGAACTCACCGAGCTGATATTTTTTCATCTAATGAATGGTAATAATTATTTCCTAAATGTAGGAATAAGAATCATGCCAAGAGAAGCGAAATGCAAATTGACGGTTGTTTTGAGGAGCGAGGTAGAAGTCTGTTGCGAACGTGGACGCTTGGCGATCGAATTCGGGCAGTTAGGAATCGTTGAATTGAAGGTGTTATTCGGTAGCAGAACGTTGAGTTAATAGTCAATCAAATCGTTAATCGTATCCGCTTGGCTCGTCGAGGCCCGATGCATTGACGGTTGTATGAGTGTGAGAGTGGGTGTGTGTTCACCGCAGGGACGCCAAGGTCGCAGCGTTGCGCTGATTGCTGAAGAGAAATTCGGCTGTTGATCCCTGCGGAACCCTGCGCTCCCCGCGTCACTGCGGTGAACACAGTCACACCGCATTAACAATTAACAATTAACGGATAACGACTACTCAAGGAACTCTTCAATCAAAGTCACAAAGGACTCAGCCTTACGTTCACTATCCGGAAAAGTAATCTCCCCCATGAACTCACCATGACCGCCGGGTATAATCAGCAGTTGAGAGTTGGATATTAGTCTATGCATGGCTACATAATGCTCTGGTGTGGCTACATCTTTGTCAGCCGCTACAATCAATGCTTTTGCCTTAATCGCTTTCAGGTCACCATCACTCCAATCTTTAAAAGTCAGCATACGCTGTGAACACTTCTTAAAAAGATTCTGAAGCTTCGCGGAATCCGGCGTAACTCTTAAGAACTCTTCCTTAAGCGCCTTCGGCATATCATCAATGGTTCCTTTTTTCATGAAGTCCCAAAATCCGGGAAACATTCCATCTCTTTTATAAAATGCCGAGGCAACAATGATCCTGTCAACTACTTCGGGATGTCGGGTAGCCAGCAGCATCGTGGTGTTCCCTCCATTGCTGAAACCCAGGATATCCGCTTTCTCGATCTTAAGATTCTTTAGTAAAGTGAAGACGTCTTCCGCATCTTGTTCGAAACTAATGGGTGTGTTGCGGTCAGAAGTCCGGCCATGCGCCTGCAACTCGACTGCAATGACCTTTCTGTTTTTGGCAAGCAGCGGGATGATTTGTCCAAAATTGGTTTGAATGGTTGAACCTCCGCCGTGGATCAATAGCAATGGTTTGCCTTCACCATACACCTCGTAATACATGTTGATCCCGTTGACGTCCGAATAACCACTCTTGAAAGATGTCGCAGTGCTGTCATTTTTTAAATTTGTTTCCATTCTTTGATTTTCGGGTTTACAGTTATAAAGCGCCGCCGCTAAAATGATTGAAGAAAAGAGAATAGCAGGTCTCATTGGTCTGCTATTTGCATTTTCAAAAGATACTGTTCCATTCTGCTGACGTTCTGCTTTAAACCTTCATCTGCTTTGACTGCCTTAACCGTGCGGATGAGTTGTTCTTTTGTTTCGAATAACATATGCCAGTCAATTCGTGTTTTTTTTCCTTGTGCTTCAAACTCAATGGTCGCGAGGAATCGCGGGCCACTGATATGGTCGTATACGATCTTCTTGTGTTTTATGATTTCTGTAATGATGGTCTCGTTCTTGTAATCGATTCCGTCAGGGCCGTGCATCACGAGGTTCCATTCGCCGCCTTTACGCATTTCCATTTTCGTTATGGTGTTGGTGAAACCGTCTGGTCCCCACCAATGTTTGAGGTGTTCGGGATCCGTCCATACTTCCCATACAAGTTCGATTGGGGCATTTAATACGCGGGAGATACGGAGCTCCCTGTCAGCAGTGCTATTTTCTCTTTGCATGTTTTCTTTGTTTTTGAATTTTCTCTAAATATCTCTCCAATGAATCCAGCTTCTGTTCAAAGTGTTGCTTGTATTGTTCAATCCACGCCGATACCTCGCCGAGCTTTTCCAACCTGGCTTCACAGAACCGCTCGCGACCTTGTTGCTTAAGCATGATCAGGCCGCACTCCTCCAGGATTTTCACGTGCAACGATACGGCCTGTCTGGTCATATCAAATTTTTCGGCCACGGAATTGACGTTCAGCGGTTGTTTCGCAATGAGGCTAATGATCTCCCTACGGGTGGGGTCGGCAATGGCCTGAAAGACATCTCTCCTGGCTTCCATAATATGCAAGTATTTGCTTGCTAATATATATGCAAGTATCTGCTTGCGCAACAATTTCTGGACTAAATATTTATACTTCATCCGTTTCACTTAGAAATCAAACATTTACAATTATGCTGTACAGGAGAATGACCATCGAAATAGAGGCGCCGCCGTTTCTGGAGGATAGGCTACAGTTGGGATAAGAGTGAAAAACTTCAGAATGGACTGAGCGATATTTTGAGAGCAATTGATGAATCACGTAAAATGCGGGGCGCATGTTGAGCGATTTACGGCTATTTCGTTCCTTTTCAGCCATTTGACTTCAGTTGCTGGATCACTTGATAGCTCAACGGTCAGGCCCGGCTGGTTACGAAAACCCCGCCATTTGTATATAGTTTGGTCGGAGCTGGGTTAGCAATTGTTGTTGGTTCGTTGTATGATTGTATGTAGAAAGACCTATGCTAGCCGTTCTCTAAAACCAAATCTATAGCCGGTCTTTAACAGTTGTCTGTATGCGCTTCTTCATCGTTGTCTTTATCCTGGCGCTAACCTGGTTCAATTGCTTTTCGCAGTGGAAACAAGTCTATCCTATAACCACGGATCTCTTCGATGTCGCCGTCCCCGCGCCGGGAAAGATTTATGTTTTGTCCGCTGAACAATACCGCTCTTTCGTCTACATATCCAGCGATAGTGCCAAGACCTGGAGGAAATCGAATCCCGTCGGCTACGAACAAACTAATGGGCTCGTTTTTACTGACAGTCTCACTGGGTTTACTGCCTCCTATCAAGCGGTCTATAAGACTACCGATGCGGCAAAGACCTGGAAGAAAATCGACCTTCCTGCAGGAATGCAAAATCCGCTGGCGGTGGTATTTCCGACGAAAACTACGGGATACATAATTTATTCAAGCAACAGAATTATCAAGACAATTGATGGTGGCGAAACGTGGACTGTGCTGACAAATATTCCGCAGAGCACAGACCCATATCAGAAACTAATATCATTTTCAGACTCAGACCACGGATATATTGTTATTGACCGGCTGCTTTATAAAACGTCAGATGGCGGCGCTAACTGGACCCTGGTTCCATTAAACACATATGTCAGCGCAATTTGCGCAGTCAGTCAGGACGTTGCTCTTATCAGCGACGGATACCAAACCCTCCGGACTGCGAACGGAGGGGACTTCTGGTCACCGGTATGGTACTCCCGTTCCGACGTCATCCACGCTGTTGCTCAAGATACTATGCTGTTCTTTTCCCCTTATGGCATTGTTTCCAAAAGCGCTGATGGAGGGAATACCATTGGCCAGACCTATCAAAGTAGTTTTACCGTTTTATTGCAAAGGATTGATTCCTTCGGACAGTTTGTTTGCGCCCTTGGATCAGACTACAGCATATTTACAAGCCGCGATGGAGGTTCAACCTGGAAAGTCAATAATATAAGACCTCAACATGGAGCGTTCAATGGCGTTCATTTTACAGATGAGAACAACGGATTAGTAATCAGCGAAGACGCCGGTATACTCCGCACCACGGACCAGGCAAAAAGCTGGTATTATTCTGAAGAAAACATGGGTCGCGACGACTTTGTTGAAATTGCTTTTGCCGATTCGGATACTGGTATCTTCGTAGTAACAAATAACTACGCCTATACAACAAATAACGGAGGAAAGTCAATTTTCTTGAATGACTGGACTCCGCCACTTCCAGGGCATCGTGCAACATTGGACTATGAGATGGTCAACAGCAAAGTTATTTATGCCGTTGGTGCTAGTGGAAGCGTCGCCAAATCCATCGATGGCGGAAAAAGTTGGATACCATTTACGTTGGGTTTACAGAATCAGCTTAATATAATCAAGTGTCTCGATGCCAATACGTGTCATGCAGCCGGAATCGCCGGTGCAGTGATCAGCACCTGGGATGGTGGCGAGCACTGGAAAGTGCATAACCTTCAAGTCAACAACGACATGAGAGCGCTCGTCTTCCGGAACGCTACAACAGGGTTCATTGGAGGTGCTGGTGGCATGATCCTAAGAACTTCCGACGGGGGACAAACGTGGAATAAAACCGACACAGATGCTAACTGGCCTGTCATTTCATTCGAGTTTATTTCTGACCTCAAAGGCTTCGCGATCACCGAGGGAGGTGAAATACTTCGAACTGACGACGGTGGAGTTAATTGGAAACTAAAGGATAACCTACCTCTTCCCAACTCGTGGTCATACTTGAAGACGACATTCATGCGTGACACAACCCAAATCTATGCGCTCTCGGCAGTCTATATCTACCGATGGACGGCCAAAGAAGACGAAGAACCCGACAATGTGACGGCAGTTGAGGAGCACGACTTCACACAGCTAATAACCATATTTCCCAACCCTTCGGCGGGAATATTAAACTTCCATCATAACGAACCGCTCGAAGAGGTAATAATCACTGACGCGAAAGGACGTGTGGTGAAACATTTCAGGGGCGACGTTCAGTCAATCAATATCGCTGATGTTAGCCCGGGCCTCTATCTCGTACAGCTCAAACTAAGAGGGCATACCTTTGTTAAACGTGTAATAAAATTATGAGACTCAATAAATTCAATCTGCTGTGTCTTTTGGTCCTTGCATTAACTGGATGCGATGAAGAAAGCAATAACGTCAAGCCTACGGTGGAAAAGTACGCAATGCTTGAGATCGTTGACGGAAATAATCAATCCGGAGTAACCGGACAATTCTTAAAAGACTCCATTGTCATTAAGGTAATTCCCAAAAACTCATCTTTAAAGGCGGAGCGATTCTACGTGCGGGCGAAGATGGCAAAGGGAAATGGATATGTAGCGGAACTGTACTATAGCCAAGTGGCGCTTGCCGCTTCAAATGGAAGAATACGAACGAGCTGGAATCTTGGATGTGATGAAAAGGATCAGCTGCTGACTTTCTATCTCTACAACTTTGACAGCTGCATGTACAACATTCTGCCTGCTCCGATCTGTACGCCTATTGATTCGATAAGCGTCAAGGCGACCGCATCGACACCACCTGGATGGAACAGGTCTTGTGGAATCGTAGATCCTGACTACTACTTCACCAACTTTCGAACCCACGCTGGAGTAGTGTATGCTGTTAACCGCGGATCGCTATTCAAGGCTGTAAGAAAGGAGACATTATGGTGGGAGAAGATCACGAATGTACCTGTTAATGACGTGGTCGATTTTGATTTTAACAGCACAGGCAAGGTTTTTATCGTCTCGGATAAACAGGGAGTGTTCACTTCCAATGATATGAAGACTTGGAATTCAGTAAGCAGTGGTTTACTGGATCCGAGAAATCCCATCGGTCTTTTAGTGGAGGATTCGGTTGTTTATGTAAGTTACTACTTCGATGGTCTTTATCGGTTACGATCCGGTTCGACGTTCTGGAAAAAACTTCTCGTCAATGGATTTTATAACGACGAGTATAAGTTC
>DASVBA010000229.1:0-3741 GCA_036376095.1 Chryseolinea sp. | reverse complement strand
GCGCCATGTACTTTCGCACCAGGCCGGGTTTCAAGACTGGCGCTCATCACAACACCCTCTGAAAATCCATTTTACTCCTGGCTCGGATTTTATGTACTCAGGCGAGGGTTACTACTACTTGCAGTCGGTGGTAACGCAACTTAAGGGCAAAGTAAATCCGAACGAATGCGGTGCGTATGAGGCCGGAGTCAAGGTTTGTGCCACCGATATAAGTGACTACCTGAACAAAAATGTTCTCATCCCTCATGCGATGACATCGAGTGGATATGTCTGGACGGAAACACTTGGCAAGAACGTAGCTATGCCCCATAGCACGCAGGGTGAACCATTACCAAAATCTCATCCCACGGCTGTCGACATGGCCCGATATGCTTCTGCGGGTGGTTTACATACAACGGCAAAGGATTATTCAAAATTTATCATTGGGCTGTTTACTCCAAAAGAAAATGATCCATATCGACTCAATAATAACAGCCTGGCGGAAATGTTTCGTCCCCAGGTGAAGTTACGCGGAGATCAAAAAATTGACGGAGCCAGTTCGTGGGCTTTGGGATGGGCCGTTCAGGAAAGGAAAAGTGGAAACATTGTTCTGCACTCCGGAGGACAATCTGGATTCCGCTCGCTGACCATGGTATCCATCGAAAGAAAGTCTGGCTTTGTGATGTTAACCAATAGCGATAACGGCGGCTACTTATTGTATAACGAAGACCTGAGAAATGTACTGAATCGTCTTTTTGCGTAGTGAATTTTTCCACTTCAATACTACGAGTGAACAAGGTCATCATTCCTCAATTCTTCAACTTCTCAACTCCTTCACCGAAAATTAATGTGACCAATCATCTTTCTCCCTTACACTAAAATCGATAGATTAGTCATCGATTCCTTGACACCCGATCCAATCTGCCCTCGGTTTCTCCGGCAGACAATTATCTGATCACGAGCCCACCTGGAATCAGTGATAACGACGACTTATTTACCCTGCACCCAGGACGCCGGGCACCTTATGTCGCTGACCGATACCAAGGGTAACGTCCTTAATATTTACCTATTTACAAAGGCTCAACCTCTTAACAGCCATGATAAAATTTGATCCGAAAAACTTGTTGTCGAATGACTTCAACTACAACAACCTGTCACTCTATGACCTGGTTGAAGCACGCGACCAGTTCCACGTTCACCTGATGAACAAAAAGAATGTTGTTGCCACGGCGATTGGTCGCTATCGCGCGCGCAAAGATCAGCCCTGGCCACGACAGAAGGGTTGTGAGGAATACATGAAGAAAAAAAATAAAAGCAAAAGGACGCTGGAAAATTCAGAAGTACGGGAATACTCCTGGCCATGTATCCTCGTGTTTGTGAGTGAGTGGATCGAGTACGATAAATTCCGTTCCATTGATTTTCAGGACTTCATACCGCGGGTTATTTATATGCCGGACGGCCGTGTAGTACCGTTGTGCGTCATTGAAGCAACAAAGCTCGATTATGTCGAAGAGCTTGTAGATCCATCCAGGATCATTTTTCCTACCAACTTTGTCGGCGGTGGTTTTCCGTTGATCGTCGAATCACAGGGTGTTCAGCGTATTGCTTCCATTGGTTGTGTAGTGAGTGATGGAAACAAGTATTATGCGCTTACCAACAAACACGTGGTTGGAACGCCCGGAACGACCATCTTTACCCGAATGAAAGGTGTGCTCACTCCGATTGGCAAAAGTTCGGACAAACAGATCGGTAACCTTGATTTTGCCAGCGTTTATCCCGGATGGAAATCGCAGAATCTGTACATCAATAATGACATCGGTCTGATCGAGATCGACGACATACGACAATGGAAAACAGATGTGTTCGGCATCGGGGCATATAATAAGTTGGCTGACCTGAACACGCTCAACCTTTCCCTTAAACTTATTGGCACTCCCGTTTCCGCTTTTGGTAGCGTGTCGGGTAAGATGTTAGGAGAGATCTGCGCCATGTTTTACCGCTATAAGTCCGTTGGTGGTTATGAGTATGCGGCTGATTTTCTTATCGGTCCCCGTAGCAAAGGCAATAAGCTCGATACCCGACACGGCGACTCCGGCACGTTATGGCTACTGGAAGGAGAGGACAGCGAAACTAAAAGCGTTACCTACATGCCGATCGCTGTGCATTGGGGCCAACATTCGTTCGTTGAGGATAATGGCAAAAGCAACAGCGCCTACGTACTTGCGACCTGCCTGAGCAATGTGCTTCGGATTCTTGAGGTCGATCTCGTTCGTGGATGGAATCTCGATCAGGACTATTCCTGGGGTAAACTCGGACATTTTTCCATTGCCAACGTAGCTGTTGATTTTGTTTCCAACAATAAGCTGAAGCAGCTAATGACAGCAAATCGGGAACTTATAACGTTCGGATTCGACAAGCTCACTATTAGTAAGATCGATAAAGGACTCAAACAATTGAAGAAGGACTTCAAATTCGTTCCTCTCGCTGATGTACCCGATCTGGTATGGAAAGGAAAAATTGCCGGCATAAAACGCGGGAAGGAAAGCCCCAATCATTTTGCCGACATGGACAAAGTAGATTCGGCGGGCAAGACATTATTAAAGCGGTGCACCGGTGACTTTAAGAACATGAAGTTCCTTACCCCTGCCGAGTGGTTGAGCTATTATGAAGATGATGAAGTGAAGGATAAAAGTAAAGGCATACTTCCGTTTCGGATCTGGCAGATCTTTAATGAGATGGTCCGGTGTTGCCAGGACAGCAACATGGAAGGTTTTGTTTCAGCTGCAGGAGTGCTTTCACACTACGTTGGCGATGCTTGCCAGCCGCTTCATATTTCGTTTATGTTCGATGGTATCCCTAACGGCGATGGGGGCAAGGATGGGAGCGGTGTTCATTCTGTTTTCGAAACCAACATGGTCAATAAATTCATTGGCGATATCCTTACCGAGGCTACAAAGATTGTCAACGATGGTTCCCTTGGCGGTTTGATCACCGTCAAAAATGGAAAGGAAGCGGCCGGGCTTACCGTGAAGTTGATGAAACGAGTGCTAAAGCTGGTAAAACCGAAGACCCTTGTCGATATATGCGTTGCCCACAAAAATAAAGGAGCAGCGTTTAAGGCGGAGAAAATGTGGGACGTTGTCGGCAAAGAAAAGATGGGTGAAATTTTTGCGCTTGGTGCTCTTTACCTTGCATCGCTGTGGCAGAGTGCGTGGATAAAAGGCAAAGGCGGTACGAACATCACCAACCTCGACACTGCGGATATACCGACCGTCATCGGGATATATGAAGATCAAAAGTTTATACCGTCGGTGAATATTAAAGAGATTGGCCAGTTTACAGTTGATGCGCAAGAGTAGGGAATCGTCTCCGGGAATTTAAAGAAAGATAAACAATCAACTGCCTTGAAGAAATTTTGTCTATATTTAATTAACGTGCGCGCCTTACGTGTTATGTGATAAATTGTGATTAAGATAGCGTCATTCTTAACCGAATCTGAGTGCAAGTCATTAACAGCGGAGTTGAATGCCAGGCGTATTGTTCACTTCACGACGAGTAAAGGTAGTGCTCCCGGAAAATATCATGATCCTTATTTGGAAGTGAGTGTTGGTACCATTGATTATTTGACGGCGAAACGAATAGCAAATAAGATCCGTGCAAGCGTGTTCATTGAAAGCAGAAAATGTCCCACGTGCAAGACGTCGTCCTACGGAATTATTGAGAAGAAGGGTTTTATTGAAAAGTTGTATTATTTAGGAACGA
>DASVBA010000224.1:0-8520 GCA_036376095.1 Chryseolinea sp. | reverse complement strand
CGTGCATAAGATATATTGCGCGTCCTCCAGTTTCTTCGGCCCCCTTTTTTTCGCCAGCATCTTCCAATTCTTCACGAATAATATTTTTGAAATCTTCAAGCATCGTTTGCAGGATCTCGGCGCCTTCCTGTGCCTCAACGTCGCGACGCAATGTTTCTATGAATCGCTTCTGACGTTCATTCGCAAGGTGCAAATCGGGCGTGATCCATATCAACCTTGAAAAATCCTCGCTATGTTCACGCGCAGAATTACTTCTTTCCCAGGCAAGCCTGTTCTGAATATCCTGGAGGGAACGGTCGGATCCTTCCGGAATATCTCCGTATGCGCAGCCAAAAAGATGGATCGACATGGTTGAGGCCGCAAGATCGTTTCGGACAACCTTCTCAAGGTCATTAATATTTCCAGGAAGCTTATGGTCTGGCAAAACAATGTACCCAGAGCGTTGCAGTTCACGGAATAGAACATCTCGCTGTACCGAAAGGTCATGGCAGGTCTCGGCGAGATAAACAGTCTTGCGGCGCAGAATATTTTTTACTTCATGTGATTTACTTCCGTTCCTAAGAATAATCAGTGCTTCATAAATGTCATAGCACAAATTGACCATTTCCATCCAATACTGCCGCTCTGCCTCTGCGCTGAAATAATCCTTGTATCCTGATACTTCTCCTGAGTCGGGGTCAAGCTGATACATCTCATAGCCAAAAAGGTTTTGCAGAACAGGAGGCTGTTCATTCAGCTGCACAGGGCTCTTGAATACCTTAAAGATCCGGTTGGTCCTCTTTGCCGACGAGTCAAGTGAACGGTAAAATGATTCAACATATTCAGAGCACCTTCCGGACTGAACGAAATCCCTGGACAGAATGGATACCATAACAGCTACATTGTCGAGACGAGGAGCAGTCATGGTGTCGAACTCTCCTTTCAGCAAGATATTTGGCTTTTCTCCCAGTACCTGAGCGACCATTGGTTCAAGAAAATTCTTGAATTGAGTTACCCATCCTATATCTTTTTGCGAAGTGGTTTCGTTGTCGCGGTCCGCAAATGTTATGAGCACATCAATATCAAATGCCATGATGTAGAATTAAGGTTATAATAACGTGACATGGTGTGGAATTGATCGGAATCAAAAAAATCTTCATCAGTCTAAAAACTTCCGGGTTCAAAGGAATTTGTCAAGCCGGCATGAATGTACTTACGACAAAGCTCCATTACCCTTAAAATTGATTATATTCCACCAAAAATCCTAAGAAGACTACCCGAGGATCTTTTAAAATTCCGACTTATCCCGGCTTTTTAGGCGCGATTGACGTCAATGGCAAAATTGGTCAAACAAAATTCCTCTGTAAGATTCCAGGCGAAAAGTCACATTCGCAGCCCTTTTAATATCTTAGTTTTGACATCAAATTATCCAGATATGATAAGAGTGTTATCTATTCTTTGCCTCGTATTGCTATGTTCGTCGTTGAACCTTCGGGCGCAAGACAGCAAGGCGTTGGCTGATGCGGAACATTATTTCAGCGTAAGAAGCTATGATGTTGCATTACCAAAGTTCGTCGCTGCTATTCAAGCCGGCGAAAAAGATCCGATGGTTCATTACAAGACCGCAGTCTGTTACCAAAAGTCTTCTGAGACCGACGAGCAGATCAAAGCGATCCAGTATTTCGAATACGCTCTTAAGAACGGCAAGGGTATGCCTAATTCTCTTTACTATGATTTGGGAACCATTTATCTGAAGGATGAGAACGTTCAGAAGGCGATGGAGAACTTTAACAGGTTCAAAGAAGTAAGCAGCAAAGCAGATAAGAAAGCAATGAGCCAGGCCGATGAAGCTATCCAAACCTGTCACAATGCGTTGGCCCTGATGTCAGTTCCAAGAAACTTTAAGGTTACTCATTTCAATTCGATCATCAACACAAAGTATACTGAATATAATCCCGTGGTCTCTGCTGATGAAAGCGTGATGGCTTACACAGCGTTAAGACCAAACACGGGTAAAACAAGATCCGGTGATAAGTTCATTGAAGAGATCTACATCACCTACAACAATTCCGGTGCATGGTCGGAACCAAAAGTTGTTCCTATCGCGCACGAATACAACGTGGGAACTGCGGGTTTGTCTGCCGATGGTCAAAAGATGCTGATCTTTATGGGTGGCGCTTCAGACCCCGGAAGTTTGTTTCAAATCACAAAAACCGGAGAGACGTGGTCTAAGCCAAGCCTTATCACGCCGACCTTAAATACTCCAAAGTACCTCGAATCGACGGCGAGCATAACACCGGATGGTAAAACCATTTATTTCGCAAGTGATCGCCTGGGTGGTCAGGGAGGATTGGACATCTTCAAGACTACCTTGCAGGCCAATGGATCATGGAGCCCGCCTGTTAACCTTGGCACGCAGGTAAACTCAAAATACAATGAAGATGCGCCGTTCATTCACCCCGATCAGAAGACATTGTTCTTTACATCAGACGGTCATAATACCATGGGCGGTCGCGACATCTTTGTAACAAAGCTGATCAACAATGCATGGACATCTCCGGAGAACATGGGTTATCCAGTTAACACCACCGTGAATGACAACTACTTTACGCTTATCGCCGACGGAACGAGGGCATATTTTTCGTCCGATAGAAAAGGTGGAATGGGTGGCCAGGATATTTACTACATAGATCTGCCTGCTGAATCTGCCAACATTCCGCTTACGATGATCAAAGGAAAGATCCTGAATTCTGAAACGGGGAAGCCAATGCCAACAAAGATCTATCTCATCGACAATGAAACGGATAAGAGACTTGACTTTGTTTATGATCCGGATCCCGAGACGGGCAACTATCTTATTATTCTGCCCCCGTCAAAGAATTACGACATGGTCATCGAATCAGAGGGATTCCTTCCGTATACGCTGAACATTAATGTTCCCAATCAGACCTATTTCTATGAACTCTATCAGTTAGTGAGTCTTAAGACCATCAAACAATTCGATGTTGTCGTGGGACAAGAGGTGCAGGTGAAGAACGCCTTCTATGATACAGACCAGGACGTTAAGGCCGACCTGAGGAAGACACACGAAGCAAAGCTCGTTCAGGGTGGAACGCTCGATGTCTATGATATGATGCTCGACCTGATGGCGGCACAGGACAAGGAGGGGATCAACTACCTCACTGATCTTATCCAAATGAAGGATCCTATTGAGCAGGTGAATTTTAATGAAAAGGAAAATTCAAGGATTGATGTGGCTTCACGTACTTATTACTACGATGAAAGCGACGAAAGCAAGTTTGAGCAAAAGAAGGTGGATGGAAAAACGATTTTTTCGCTCCCCACTTTTATGGTGCATGAAGAGATCAAGAAGCAAAAAGGCCAGCCTGAAAAAAAACCGGTCGCTTACGATAAGTCTTTGCTGACAAAGAATGCTGTCATCTATTTTGACGCTGGCAAGAGCGACCTCAAGTCCCAATATAATGCACAGCTCGACGTCATCTTGAATGACCTCAAGGTTCACCAGGATCTGGGAGTGGAAATCTCCGGCTTTGCGTCGGCTGAAGGCACGGAAGAGATGAACCGCGATTTGTCCAACAAGCGCGCGATCTCGGTGTTAGATTACATCAACCATAAAGGTATCGTCAGGAGACGCATTGTTGCTAAAGGTTACGGGGCGACAAAAGATCAGAACGCATCAAAGGAGCAGGGTAGAAGAGTAGAGGTGCGCATTGTCGACCTCAATCAGATGGAAGGAATGAAATAACGGTGAACCGCTATTAACCAGGGATCAGTAAAGAGCTATCGCCGTAACTCAAAAACCTATAGTTGTTATCCAGCGCGGCCTGATATACTTTTTTCCAGTCGTGGCCGATAAATGCAGCGACCAAAAGGATCAACGTTGAACCCGGCTGGTGAAAGTTTGTGATCAGCGCCTTACAGATCCTGAAACGGTATCCCGGAACTATGTAAATCGACGTCTGACCGGTAATCTCATTCAGTTTATTGCGATCGAAATAGTCAATCACGGCAGACAGTGCCGCTTCTTTTGTGGGCAAATCTGTTCTGTTCAGATATGGATCTTCCTGGCTGATGGTAAACGGTGCATCGCAATCCGACAAGAGTTTTACCCCATACCAGTAGATGCTTTCGATGGTTCGCATCGACGTTGTCCCCACCGGAACGATATATGGGTTATTCATCAGGTGTTCGACATTATGACGCTTTATCACGATCTGCTCGTTATGCATGGTGTGTTCAGCGGCGTTCTTTACCTTGATCGGCTGAAACGTTCCCGCGCTTACATGCAGTGTCAGAAAATCTGTTTGAATATTTTTATTTGTCAGTGACGCGAATACATTGGATGTGAAATGTAGCCCTGCCGTTGGAGCTGCGACTGCACCCTCATAGTGCGAATATATGGTCTGATATCGTTCGCGGTCCGTTGCCTCTGATTTCCGGTTAATGTAGGGTGGGAGGGGCGTTTCCCCGGAACGGCTGATGATCTCTGCAAAAGTGTGAGAACTGTCCCACCTGAATGTCACCTGGCCTTCATTACGGTTGCGAAGATGGGCCTCGAGATTTATTCCCCCGAGATTTTTGGCCAGCACGGTTCCGTCTTTCCATCGCTTTAGGTTCCCGATGGTACATCTCCAGGAGCATTGATGTTGCGCCTGCATCGCCTGGATCATCAGTGGTGAAGGCTCGATGGGATTTAGCAGAAATATCTCGATTTCGGCACCTGTACCTCTCACTGCGGAAGTCTGGCCTTTTATAAAGTGAAGCCGTGCAGGGATAACCTTTGTGTCATTAAAAAATAGAACGCTTTGGGCGGGAAGATGTGCAGCAAGGGAATCGAACCGCGCATGCGTGAGCTGACCTTTGTCGTAGACCAGGAGTTTTGATTGGTCGCGGACCTCCAGTGGATACACGGCAATCCTGTCAGGTGTGAGAGAATAAGTGTAATCGTCTGTGTTAAGTATCATCAAAGACACAAAGTTAATGTTAAAACATTATTTTCGTCCCGGTACGATGAGTCTCAGGGCAGCATATATTAAAAAAACTTTTCACTTCAACTTTGACGCACGCACTTCGCGTGGACAAATGAAGGACAAGGTCAGCTGGTTCGTAAAGATCTGGGATGAACAAGATCCTGCGGTTGTTGGCATAGGCGAATGCGGACCTCTTCCGGGACTCAGCATTGACCACCGACCCGATCTTGAGGAAAAACTTATAGCCACGCTTGCTCGACTGGAACATTTCGGATTGAAGGATATTGACCCGCTTTCAGTGAACGGGATAGTCCCAGCTGGATTTCCTTCGATAACTTTTGCCGTGGAGACTGCTCTGCTGGACCTGGCCCACGGCGGGAAACATATCATTCGAAACAATCAATTCATCAAAGGACAAAGAATTCCCATCAATGGACTCGTATGGATGGGTGATTTTGATTTTATGCTAAAGCAGATCGAGGAGAAAATCTCTAAGGGATTCACCTGCATTAAGCTAAAAGTGGGAGGAATAGATTTTGATCTGGAGTGTGAGCTGCTCGGCCAACTGAGAAGGAAGTTTCCCAAAGAGCACATCACGTTGAGGCTGGACGCTAATGGGGCGTTTACCGTTGAAAATGTTATGCAAAGGCTTCAGACATTGGCGCAGTTTGGAATCCATTCTATTGAACAACCCCTCAAAGCAGGACTTCCACGGACAAAGGAAGTATGTTTGGAGTCGTCCATTCCCGTCGCTCTCGATGAAGAATTGATTGGATTGGAGAATCGTGAAAGCAAGGAAGAGATGCTTGACCGGCTAAAACCTGAATTTATAGTCATCAAGCCGTCGTTGCACGGTGGTCTTTCAGGATCGAGCGAATGGATAGAACTCGCGGAGGCCCGCGGCATCGGATGGTGGATCACTTCGGCACTGGAATCGAACATCGGCCTGAACGCCATCTGTCAGTTTACGGCCGATTATCCTGTTATACTCCATCAAGGTCTGGGTACCGGGATGATCTATGTACGCAACATATCCTCGCCTTTGAGTGTTGACCGCGGCGCGATCTTTATGGATCCCAATCTCGAATGGGACGAGACACTGATCAATGAGTAATGAGGGGTGTGGTGTATAACCCCATGGACGCAAAGACGCCAAGGCTACCACCTTCATTCTGCCGTTTTTTTTTCCTTGCCCTTACGATTAACGATTAACGATTAACGGATAAAGGATAACGATTAACGGATAACGATTAACCGATAACGATTAACCGATAACGATTAACGGCTCATAAACTCCGCCAGCAACCTGTGAAAATGATGTGTGCCTTTTTCCATCTTTACCGAGTACCTACCGTGTTTGTAGAACCTTGAACGGATTCCTTTTTGGACATGCTGAACAACATCTTCATCTTCCATTTCCACCTGGTGAAGGTTGGCGCCCGCACCTTGACGCAATTTGTTCTCGTCCCAAACATAGGAGAGAAACGAGACTTTTGATTTCGACGGACTTAATGGCCTGATAACATTAATAGACAGTCCCCACGGATAAAAGTTGAACATCATGTTTGGGAAAACCCAGAAATAATAGCTCGCTACATTCTTGCCGTAGTCGGGCGAAGAAGGCGGGAAGTCAAAACCAGTGTCACTTTCCTTCGCCAGGCCGAGTTGGAGACTAGAGAATTTATACAACTCAGTGGAGTACTTGCCATAGTCTATAACCGCATTCAATCCCGCGTGCACGAAAGGAATATGAAACCCTTCCAGGTAATTCTCGCAATATAGCGCCCAGTGAGCATCGACAGTATAGTCCTGTGATAGTTCGGGCCTGAAGTGGAAGTCTTCAAAGGGCATCCATCCCACTCGTTCAGTGATTCCCCTGAAAAAATCGTCCGCAGGAGCAGATGGATGAAGAGACGTGAACAACCATTTTCCAAACTTGAAGAGCGGGAGGTTTATAAGATTGTCGTCTTCGCTGGGAAAGTTTTCTACTTCTTTGAATTCCGGCATGGAAAGAAATTTTCCGTTCAACTGAAAACGGCGGCCATGGTATTTGCACCGGATATCATTAAGCTTGCACGGTCGCTCCACCAATAAGTTTCCACGGTGAGTACACACGTTGGAAACGCAATGAAGATTGTTTTGATTGTCGCGCGAGAGCAGCAACGGTTCATCCATATACTTTTCTAACAGGTTGACCGGCGTTACCCATCCTGCCTCCTTCACCTGGTCGGTGTCACCAATAAAATGCCACGTATTGGCAAATATCTTTTCCTTCGCTTGTTCAAAGTATTCGGGCTTTAGATAAAAATCCGTTGAAATGGTCTTGGCGTGTGCGATATCGGGGTGTACATCAAGCGGTTTCATACAAAAATTGATATCAGCAAAATACTAAATACCTGTCGCATGGCTGACAGTGCGCTTCCATTTATTCGGCTTATTTGCGAGGCAAAAAGACCTGATAATTATGAACTCAATACCCAATATTTTGTACTGGAGCGCCCGGTTGTTGGCTGCCCTGATCCTGTTGCAGACCCTGTTCTTCAAATTCACAGGTTCCGCGGAGTCCGTTTACATATTCACAAAAGTTGGCATTGAACCCTGGGGCCGGATCCTTGTCGGAATGCTGGAGCTTGCTGCAGGTGTGATGCTGATCATTCCCGGAACGGCGTGGATAGGAGCTATCCTTTCATTGGGGATGATGGCCGGCGCCATTGTCATGCACCTAACTCTACTGGGCATCGAAGTACAGGACGATGGAGGATATCTTTTTTTCCTCGCTTTGGTCGTGGCGATATGCAGTGCTTACACCCTGGCGAAGAACGCGGATAAAATTACTGCTATACTTTCTTTAATGCGGGAAAAGATCAGTTGATCTCCTTCAGCGCATTTTCAAGGTCGGCTTTGAATGTTTCTTGGGTTAGAGTGCTCTTGAGTCCTTCGACCAGGAAGTTGGGTACCTTTTCAGACCTGGCGACCTTGTTCTTGATCTCTGCGATCATATCAAGGGCGTTTGATTTACCTTCAAACTCAGGCTCCGCTTTTACTTTTTCTTCAAGAACGTCCCAGGCCCCGATAACTTTTTGGGTAGCCTCCTTTTCCGCTATGATCTTTCCATGATCAACGGTGTTAGCGCCAATACATGCGTTGTATTCGTCAATGATCTTATTGAGCTCTTTCTTGGGCAGATCACCGTTGTCGATCCGTTCGGCAACCGCCGGGCAATCGGAGAGGAATCGTTCCATAACTTTTTTGAAGCTGATATTGGGTACCTCTGTTCCATTGCCGTCCATCTTGAGCAGATAGAGTCCGTCAAAAGTGATCTGGTTGGGTAATTGATAGCTGTAAAGGGAAAGGTAGCCAGCCTTTTGCAGCTTCATAAATGTGTATCCTTCGGGGCCTTTTACGGGCTGATATAATTCCCCCCGATAAAAAAATGAACGCACCTGGAACATCGGATAAACAACTTTCTTCTTCCCCTCCTGGTTCAATTGCACTCTTTTGTCCACGCCATAAAACAATGGCTTAACCTCGCCCATTAGCGTATCTCCTT
>DASVBA010000206.1:0-4338 GCA_036376095.1 Chryseolinea sp. | reverse complement strand
GTCTTTAAATTTTGCATTAATTCGCGCCTGATTGGCTATTTCGGAATGCCTTTTAAAAGGCCGCTACAGCCCCTCGAGTTCAGGGATAATATACGACGCTCGCTTCGGTATTCACGTCCGTAATGACGTTGTTGTCGATTTACGGCATAAGCTTCCACCTGTTTAATCCGAATTCCTTCCAGAGATAGTTATAGAATTTTAGTGCCTTGGATGCCGGTGCAACCCCGGTAGAGTAACGCACTTTTTAGTTTGTTAGCAACTAGCCCCTTCGATGAAGGCTTGATAAAAAACCGGACGGTACTAACTTATATGTTCTTTGTTACGAACGGAATAATTCTACGGTCAAGTTCGTTGACTTCATTTCTTTATTGTGGCCATGTTGCGTTTATAACGGGATGAGACTATTCGGGAGTCAATTGAAAACAGAAGCATTGACTACCTTGTTGCGGACCAATGGGACGAAAGTGAAAGCGTTGATTCAACAATACAATAATAGAAGGATTGCGGACAAGCCAACTATCGAATAGGGCAGGGGTTAAGCGAGGTTGTGGTAGACATTCTGAACATCGTCATCCGCCTCTAACACTTCCACGAGTTTCAACACTTCATCCTGCTGAGCCTCAGGAAGCTCCTTGGTTGTATTGGGGATGTATTGAAGTTCGGAGCTTTTTGGCTCGCGTCCTGTTGATTCCAGAAACTTAAGCATATGACCAAACTCTGAAAACTTGGTATACACTATTATTTCTTCTGGATTTTGTTCAATGTCTTCCGCACCAGCGTCGATAAGCTCTAGCTCTGCTTCTTCCAGATTCAGATTGGCAGGATCAAACTTAAACACGCCTTTTCTTTCGAACATAAATGCAACCGAGCCGGAATTTCCCATAGTCCCGCCGTTCTTTGAAAAATGTAGTCTGATGTTAGCGACCGTACGGGTTGGATTGTCAGTAGCGCACTCTACAATAACTGGTACTCCATGTGGCGCATATCCCTCATAAATCACCTCCTGAAAATCTTTTTCCTCTTTGGACGAAGCGCGCCGAATAGCACCTTCGATCCTGTCCTTTGGCATGTTTACGCCCTTTGCGTTTTGAATGCACATCCTAAGTTTGGGATTGTTCTCCGGTAGTGGCCCCCCCTGCTTGACGGCAATTGCAATATCTTTTCCGATACGGGAGAACGCTTTGGCCATCCGGTCAAAGCGAGCAAACATTTTGTGCTTCCTCTTTTCAAAAACGCGACCCATTCTTTACCAGTTGATTTATTACACTTAAGTGTGGCAAAATTATACGAGATAACCAATTAGTCAATGGCCGCCTCACATTGTTATTCAGAATGTATTTTGTAAAATGAGTATATATTTTGACCAATGTGATCTAAGGGTTCCGGTATCGAAAAATGTAAATTATTGACCAATACCCTACATTAAATCAGAAACCACGGTCTTGAAAGGGGGAAGGGTTGGGAATGAAGGTTTTTGCTGAAAAATCACTGATTTTTGGTGTTACATTTTGAAAACAGAAAGCATTTACTCCAAAAAAATGACTATTTTTGGCGCGTCTATAGGTGTTATTATGTGCTTTTTTCGTCAAACATTACTTTCTGTTTGCCTTATCTTGCCGTGCGTTGTTTACGGCCAACCCGTTGCAAGCAATGATGACGTCACAACCGCTGAAGACGTCAATGCGGTCTTCAACATTGCTGCAAATGACGATGACGCTACTTTCGGAATAGATCCTGCAAGCATTGATCTTGATCCATCCAGCGCAGCTACCGAAGAAAAAAGCATAACCACAGCCGATGGCGAATTCACGGTTGATCTCACGGGTGAAGTCACCTTCGATCCAAATCAGGACTTTTTCGGTGCTGCTATTATCACCTACACCATAAAGAATTTAGAAGCTTCACCACAGACTTCAGCGGAAGCTACGATCACTGTTACCGTTACATCAGTAAACGATCTCCCAACTATAAGTACGATCACAGATCAGGTAATCGATGAAGATAATTCGACAGGCCTGCTGCCCTTCACGATAGGTGACGTGGAGACTCCGCCCGGGTCGCTCAATCTTTCAGTTGCTTCAGATAACGCTGCCATCGTACCCGTCTTAACCGGAAGTGACGCTAACAGAGAGGTTCAAGTTACTCCTTTGCTGGACGCGTTCGGGACTGCAAACATCACGATAACTGTCGAAGACACTGATGATGAGATTGAAATGACATTTCAAGTCGTGGTGAACTTCGTTAACGATGAACCAACCATTACTTCGATTGGCAATCAAACAATTGACCAGGATAGTCAAACCGGGCTGTTGCCCTTTACTGTATCTGATGTTGAAACCCCTGCCTCATCATTGATTGTTACAGGCGTGTCGAACAACCTTACCCTTGTTCCTAATTTAGGAATCGATATTGACGGCGTTGGACCTGACAAAACCGTCCAGGTGTCGCCAGCTGCTGGTCAAAACGGCGTAGCGACGATCACGTTGAGGGTCAGCGATGGAGACGATTTTAGGGAAACATCTTTTGATGTGACGGTATCTCCTGCCGCAAATAATCCACCGACGATCACTCCGATTGCTGATCAAACAATCGACCAGGATAGTCAAACGGGCCTGTTGCCCTTTACCGTATCTGATGTTGAAACCGCTCCCTCATCCTTGATTGTCACTGGTGTGTCGAACAACCTTACCCTTGTTCCTAATATAGACATCGATATAGTCGGCACTGGATCTAATAAAACTGTCCAGGTCTCGCCAGCTGCTGGTCAAAGTGGCATTGCAACGATAACGCTGAGGGTGGACGATGGGGACGACTTTACCGAAACATCTTTTGATGTAACGGTAAATCCTGCAGTGAATAATCCGCCGACGATCACATCCTTCGACGATCAAATTATAGATGAAGATAACTCAACTAGTGGTTTGTCTTTTACAATTGGCGATGTCGAGACAGCGGTTGGATCGTTAATAGTTACACGAAGCTCCGACAATCAAACACTCATACCAGATGCGAACATAATTCTCGCGGGAACCGGGCCTGTGCGGACGGTCACGGTCACTCCTGCAAGCAACGTCAGCGGAACAGCTGACATCACAATAACTGTGGACGATACGCAAGCGCAGGCTCAGACAACGTTCACAGTCACAGTAAATGCCGTAAATGATGCCCCTGTCTTTAGTAAGGGCGCTGACCAAATTGACTCGGAAGATGCAGGGGCGCAGAGCGTTAGTAACTGGGCCACCGCCATCGGCGACGGCGACCCCGAATTGAGCCAAGCCTTAACCTTTAACGTGAGCAATAATAACAATAGCCTATTCAGCATACAGCCCGCGATTTCTGCTGCAGGCGCACTAACCTACTCGCCAGCAGCGAACGCAAATGGAGTTGCTATAGTGACCGTTTCTTTAAGTGATGATGGTTCTGGTGTTGCGCCTAACGTGAATACAACCGCTGACCAGACATTTACAATAACCGTCACCCCTGTAAACGACGCTCCTTTCTTTACCAAAGGGGCAGACCAAACTATAGATGAAAACGCCGGGGCTCAATCTGTTCCCGGTTGGGCTACAGGAATGAGTGACGGTGATCCTGAGTTGTCACAAACTCTTACATTTAATGTAAGCAACAATAACAATGCTTTGTTTTCTGTTCAGCCTGCTATAACTGCAGGAGGTACACTGAGTTTTACAGCTGCTGCCGGTATGAGTGGATCTGCAGTTGTCTCTGTCTCAATTAGCGACAATGGTTCTGGCGTCGCTCCAAATGTAAATACCAGCCCTCCACAGACATTTAATATTACTGTAACTCCGGTTAACGATCCACCGACTATTACTTCAATACTGGATCAGACGATCCCCGAGGATTCCCAGACTGGTCCTCTAGCATTTACGATAGGGGATAACGACACTCCAATTACGATGTTATCGCTGACACGGACGTCGAGTAACCTTGGATTGGTACCCACCAATCAGGTCGTGTTAAGTGGGACCGGATCAATGCGCAATGTGAACGTAATTCCCAATATTAATCAGGTTGGACAAACTACAATCACCCTGGAGGTGAGTGATGGATCACTTTCGGCAATGACGTCGTTTAATGTAATGGTAACGGCTCTTGATGATCCGCCAACGATCACGTCAATTCCTAACCAGGTTATCAATGAAGATTCACAGACCGGGGTGATTGCTTTTACAGTAGGTGATCTCGAAACAAATCCGGATGACATAACAGTCACAGGCTCATCAAGCAACCCGGCGTTGATCCAGAATTCGGACATTGATCTACAAGAACTAACAGGCGGTGATTGGACTGTTCAGATAACTCCAAATTCAAATCAGA
>DASVBA010000204.1:0-4082 GCA_036376095.1 Chryseolinea sp. | reverse complement strand
CAATGAAGGCTGTGGAAACGTACTTAATCAATAAGACCAAAGGATTATTGCAGCTACTTGAGCCACCATTCAACACAAGCGATATGGACCCGGGCTATATTAAAGGCTATGTGCCAGGGGTAAGAGAAAATGGGGGACAATACACGCATGCGGCTATATGGATGGTCATGGCTTTTGCCAAGATGGGGGATCGCGTTCGTACGACTGAATTGCTTGGCATGATCAACCCAATTAATCATGGCTCTTCGGCAGAAGGAATTTCCGTATATAAAGTTGAGCCCTATGTGATGGCAGCTGATGTGTATGGAGTTCATCCGCATACCGGCAGAGGCGGATGGACGTGGTACACCGGGTCCGCTGGCTGGATGTATCAGCTTATTATCGATTCTTTCATTGGCCTCAGACGTCAGGGGAATATGCTGTGGTTCGAACCTTCCATTCCGGAAGGCTGGAACTCGCTACGCGTGAAATACACATACCTTAATACTATTTATGAAATCGAGATCATCCAAAGTCCTTCATTCGCTGATGACATAACTATAACGGTAGATGGTGCCGATCAAGAAGGCAAAATCATAGTATTGAATGATGATAACCAAACTCATTTGGTAGCGGTTAAGTGGAAACCGGGTGTTAAAACGGATACTAAAAAAATGAATATTAAGCAGGCTGGTACATAATGGTTCGTTTCACTTTTTTTTTAGTCGTTCCTCCCAATCGTCGGCCTCCTTTTTGCGATCAATACTTCCGTCAGCGAGACTTTTTTTGAGCGTCTCATTCATTGGTCCTTTAGAGGTGAGATGAAAGAATCCGCATTCATCACAGCGGTATACGGAAACCGGGCCGTGGCCTTGCCGGTAGTCAAATTTCGTTCTTGCACCGAGTAGCGCAACAACAGCATCTTCGTGCGTATGAAAAACCCGCTTACCTGAAATGCATTTATTCATTCCGATGTTAAATTCATTATATCCTCTTTTTCATCCAGTGCGGCGAATATTGGTTTCTTAGACCGCTATTTTTGAAACCGTAACGTCAAAATAGATATCTCCTGTTAAATTTGCAGCCTAATTTTAACGCAGTAATGAAAACAGCAGAAATACACACAAAAAAGGGCGTAATGAAGATCCATTTCTTTGAAGAGGATGCACCCAACACCGTAAAGAACTTTATCGATCTGGCGGAAAAAGGGTTCTATAACGGATTAATCTTTCACCGCGTCATCCCAAACTTTATGATTCAAGGCGGATGTCCGAACGGAATCGGAAACGGTGGCCCCGGGTATCATATAAACTGCGAACTAACCGGGCAAAACCAATATCATGATCGCGGCGTACTGTCGATGGCCCACGCAGGCCGTAATACCGGCGGATCACAATTTTTTATCTGCCACACCCGGGAAACAACCAAACACCTCGATCGAAATCACACCGTATTTGGTAAGGTATTCGAGGGACTGGAAGTGATTGATGCTATCCGTCAGGGCGATGTGATGGAGAAGGTCGTTATCAAAGATGTAGAGTAGAATCCACATTACGTATTTGGCGGAGTTGTTCAACATGAGGTGATTAATACACACTCAGGTGTCATTGCTATTGCCTTTCTCACAACTAACCCTGTTTGGTGCGCTCAACAATCCGGGAATAGAAATTGTAAATCATAAACCGACAACAACTGAATATGATATGAAGAGAGTAATGATTTTGATAATCGGCCTGGCAGTATGCAGTGGAGCGTTTGCGCAACAAGGAAAAGCGTTTTACAACGTGCCTTATAAGACCCGTAATAGCGGTTCATTCAGTAAGACTGCAAGTCTTCTGACATTGAGTTACGGCTTTCCAAACGAATCAGTCAGTGGGTACTCCCATAAGGGGTCTAACCGTTTTGGATTTGGTCCTGTGTATGCCAAGTATGAACACGGAATTATTGACGAAGTGGGTATCGGAGGGCAACTCGCTCTTGCCGGCGTACGATACGACTACAACAATAATCAAACAGAGCGTGTAAAGACGTTTCATTTCGCGGTCCTGGGATATTATCACTTCAACAAGTTGATACCTGTGAAAGAATTGGATGTCTATGCGGGAACGGGATTAGCCTTCAGGAGCAGAAGCGTTACGTATAGCGATGACGTTTACGACAATTATTCAGGTTCGGATGTGGACCTCACGGTAAAAGTCGGGGCACGTTATTACGTCAAGGACAATTTTGCTTTTTATGGCGAGGGTGGTTTTGACGGTATGAGCGATATCAACCTGGGAGTTACGTTCAGGCTTAAGTAATTACATCCACCAACCTCTTGGCTGCGGGATGAAAATCTTGGGACATGATGACCATGATCATATCCCTGATTCCGGTTAGCTGGTACCTTGTCCGAAGGGCTTTTGCAGCCTGGATCACGGCGTTGTTTTTCCGCTTCTCGCCGTGTAAATAGGCTGAGAAAGAAGAAATTAGCTGTCAAATCCATATCTTTAAACATGGAATTAGGTTTAACGAAGCCGTTATCTAACGAACCATTACATAATTTTACCTCCCATGAGGACAAATCAGGTTGTTAACTTTGCGCTGGGGCTGGCCTTATCCGCCCTGATTTTTTTCGCGGAGCTCATCTTGCCCTGGGGATATATGGCCTACTTGACAATGGCTATATTCCTTTGGAAAGTGCCAACGAAATCAACGTATACGACCTGGCTTGCTGCAATTACGTCAGTGCTGGTCGTCGTAGGTCACTTTATAAGCCAGGACATTACAGTTAATTCACCGGATATAATCAACCGCGTGCTATTGTTGTGTTTTGTTTGGTTTGCCGTGATGCTTCAGCGCGAACACAAGCGCGTAGATCACAAGAAAAAGAGGTTATTAGGAGAATTGGATAGCGTTAAGAGAGACAAAAAATCCATTGAGAACGAAATGCTCAAGGTAAGACGTCTTCACGATGCGATGGCCCATCACTTCCCTGACGGCGTCATCTGTATTCTTAACAAGGAAATGAAGTACATTTTTGCCGGAGGACGCGGTCTCGATGAATTGGGACTTACCGGAAGAGAGATCACAGGAGAAGAAGCAGTCATAGGATCAGGAGCCGAATTGAAAAAAGCATTTAGTGGTGAAAAAGTATCTTTTGAGACGATCATCAACAGCAATCATTATGCTGTCAACGCCGTTCCTGTCGTGGACGCCAAGAGTGAAATCAATGAGATCCTTATCGTTATACGGAACATCACGGACCGGAAGAAACTCGAAAACAATCTGATCCGGGCACTTGAAAAAGAAAAGGAGCTGAGTTTGATGAGGTCACAATTTGTAACGATGGCGTCACACAAATTCAGGACGCCGCTAAGTACCATTTTATCGTCAGTGTTTTTGTTGGAGAATAACGTTGAAGCAGACGACCAGGAGAAAAAATCCTATTTCGAAAAAGTGAAACGTTCGGTCCACAGCATAACTGCATTGCTCAATGACTTCCTGTCGTTGGGAAAACTGGAAGAAGGAAAGGTAAGAGTTGCGTTCAGCGAAACGGACATCAAAGCATTCTTCCAGGAGTTCGTGATGGAGATCGGGTCCATTAAAAAAGAAAAGCAGAAGATCGTCTTTACCTATGATGGTTTACCGTGTACGGTCATGACCGACCAGCTCCTGCTCAAGAATATTTTGATGAGCCTGCTTTCCAACGCCATTGAATATTCTTCATACGAGGCCGAGATTCAACTGACCGTCGAACTCAAAAAGGACAATCTAAAGATCAGAGTATCAGACCAGGGAATAGGGATTCCGGAGGAGGATCAACACCAAATATTTAAGAGATTTTACCGTGGACAAAATACCAACAACGTAGATGGCACGGGACTAGGGCTAAACATTGCAAAGAAGTATATTCGGCTTTTGAGAGGAACCATTGATTTTACAAGTCAGGTAAATAAAGGCACAACTTTTACTGCTAACATTCCTGTGGTAACTCTTGATATTTTGGAAAAACAAGTGTGATCTTGCAGGTTGCGCTATCGCAGTCGAATAAAAGCCCCTATATGAAATATACTGTATTGCTGATCGAGGATAACCAGGAAATGGCGGAGAACATTTGCAGC
>DASVBA010000186.1:0-5249 GCA_036376095.1 Chryseolinea sp. | reverse complement strand
TCCATGTTCAAAAAGTCCCACCAAGGTGAGGCATCGGGGTGTTTGAGCCATTCATAATATTCTGGCGCATACTTTTTAAGGAGTGGCAGGTCGATTAACGGTCTGTAGTTATACCATTGCCTCCGATCACTCTTCATCCATTCCTTTGTCGCATCACCTTTATCCCAGGGACCAGACGTGTCGTTAGCGCGTTTACGCTTATCCGCAAAAATCAGAGGAGCAAACCAATCTATCCACGGATGAGAAAAAGCGCCACCATAATACATAAAGTGATGGCTGCCGATGGGAGTCATTTCAGGAGCAGCCGCGGCCAGATGTGGCGGCACTTCCGACATAGCCTGCCATTGAACAATACCAGGGTAAGAGCCTCCGTACGTCCCAACTTTTCCAGAACAGTAAGATTGCTGCGCTACCCATTCGATGACATCATAACCGTCTTTTTTTTCATTGCGATACGCCTCAAAATCACCTTCGCTTCTAAACCGCCCACGAACATCCACAAGATAAACAAGGTAGCCCTGCTTTGCCGCTTTCAAGGGGAACTCAGCATAAGAATCGTAATCATCGACTCCGTAGGGTGTTCGATACACTATTGCAGGAAATTTTCCGCCTTGATCCGGTCTATAAAGAATGGCTCCCAACTTCACTCCATCACGCATCGGTACCATTACTTCTTCCCGAACTATATTAAGTGGATGCTGTGCTCTTAGCAAATGAGCCGCGAGTAAAAGGAAGAAGGCGATGGATCTTTTATACATTAGGGATTCAAGATTTCAGGTTTCAGGCTTCCAGGAAGAAGATTAGTACTACTTCACGAAGTCTGAGTAAATGACTTCATTCTATTGAAAAAATACAAATGCATCCCGATAACTATCGGGACGCAGAGGTTTTTTTAATGCATCACTGCTGCTTCCTCGTGTGTGTCACCGTGCGCCAAATTCACCTGACAGACTGATTCATCTGAGCGCAGAGGTCGCAGAGGCCTGCGCTTCGCGGACAGATAGCGCATCAGAACTTCATCAAACATCCCCGAACGTCTTGACCTAAGAGTTTTGATACATTACAACCAAGCCTGCGCGACTGCGGCCGATAAGAACCACTCTCTGCGCCCCTCTGCGGATCTGATAAATTAAGAAAACAGGATAGCTTGGCTCGCCGTGCCTCGCACTGATAAGGCGCACTGATGGTATTTACCTCTGCGGTAAAATGCATTTGAAGAATCCACGCGAGAACTTTATCAGACAAATCCTGCTGCCATGAAGAAGTAGAATCAATTAAGAAGATTTTTATAGAAGGATTTGGCTGTTTGTAAGTCTTTCATCACCGCCTCTTTCTCCGCTTCAGTTCGGAACGTAAGTTCTTTGGCTTTAGACTCTATCCTACTTACCCATTTCAGGAAATAGTTCGCCGCTGTTTTTTGTTGAGCATTGCGACTTTGGCTCTTTATATATATTGGATTAGTGCTGGCATAAGGATACAAGTCAGGCAGGTCTGGATGTCCCTTCTCGCCCCATGCACGAAGCAACAGCCAACCTGATCCTTTCACCTTTAAGGAGCCTGTGACATCTGCACTTGTTTGTGCTTCTTTATTAAAGGTATGTTTTGCTATCACCTCACCATTCCATATTACTTCAAAGTGTTCAATGGGTACATGACTTCTTAGTAAAGCTGAATAAGATAGAGTCTTTCCTTTTGAAGAAACTTCGATACTGTCGCCTGAATTTTTTCCATCAACAGTAAAAGCGATCATAGGGCCGTTGGTCACAAAACTATTTCCCGCAATCACTTTCTTTAAGAAGGATTGTTCATTTAATGGGCCCTCACCTTTTACATACACGCGATTGACTCCAACAGGCCCACGCAAGCTTGCATAGTTTGTCATGGCATCAGTTCCCGCACCTGCAGGAAGTTCAAAGCCCGCATTCAACAACTGGTACCAAACTGCTTCTGATGCTTTATGATCCGAAAAGCCAATCAGTTCGTAATAATCGACTTTTCCCAAAGCAACATCAATGGGCAATTCGTTGAAAAGTGTAGAAGATTGATCGGGAAAGATTTCAGATATTTCAAAGGGATGTGCGTAACCGACGAGAGCCTTTTGATCATGTGCCCGATCGGCGATAAAACTATTGTTTGGGAAGAGACTTTCCACTGCCGTTTTCGGATAACCGGAATAATCGGGAATAATTAAGTGATCATTTAGATTGAGCAAACCTAAGTGTCCCCAAAAGCTCGTGTGAAACTCCTGACCATGAAGAATCATAACATTATCAGTTGACGCCTTATCAGGCTTAGAAGAAAAATAGTTTACATCAGGTATACGTTGCTCTTTATTTACAATCAAGTTGAAAAGGAAATTCAAATTCTCCGCCGCGGCTTGTTTGACCAGATTCTCAGGGGTACTCTTATAATGGCCTCCATAATTCATGTGGGAATGGAGATCGCCACTCCACCAATTTCCAAAGGTTGGTGGAACTTGCTTATTTAAAACCAGGTCAATGGTTTTTGAAGAGCCAAGCGAAGCATCAACTTCAGTTTTGAGGAGCTCATACTCAGGGCCATGTGAAACTTCAATTTTTAGTTTCCCTTTTGGTACAAGAACAGTTACGGGTCCACTAGTGTGGAAATAATGCATTTCAAACTGTTCCTGAAAAGGATACTTTGAATCATCCGCATGAATCCAAGTGGAATTTGGCGCGTAAAATTTTCCTTGTCCATCGGTAACACTTACACGCGCTGGAATTAAGTCTCCCTTTTCATTACGCACATTAATTGTAAGTTGTGCCCTTGCCATCTTGTACAAAAGGTGGGTTTGCTTGATTTGCTCCTGGCCCCCGTCAAAAGCATTTACAACCCATAAAGAAGTGTTGCCATCCCGATTTGAAATGAATGCAATTTTCTTTCCATCGGGTGACCAGCGTGGGTGCGTATTATCGTACTCACCATAAGTTAAAGGAATTGGATATCCGCCGGCGGCAGGTAAAAGCCACAGTTGGTGCCAATTGCGACCCAGGTAACTGCTATAAACGATACGTGTCCCATCCGGTGAAATATCAGGTCTGGTTCGCCAGTTTGTTTCTTCATGATGAATCGTTTTAATTTCTTTTGTCTCCCAATTCATCATTACCATGTCGCCGGTGCCATGTATTATTTCCTTGTTAGTGATGAAATAGATGCTCCTACCATCACGTGACCAGGTGGGATTAATGTGATGGTTGAACGGGCTATAGTAGTAACGGGCCGTGTTACTTTTTTCATCTGGTGTAATCCGCACAATTTCTGAAAGTTGATGCCCCTCCAATTTTCCCGTATAAAGCAAAAAGTGTCCTGAATTTTCTGTCGAAGTGAAAACAATTTTCTTGCTGTCCGGAGACCAACGGGGTTCGAGGTTAACGGACTTATTGTCTGTTAAGGCTTTTACATTTCCGGAAGAAATATCAAGTAACATCAATTCGCAGGAAGTCCCGTTATATCGGACAAATACAACATACTTTCCATCGGGCGACCAATCGGGCTGGTAGTCATAACCAACACCTTCTGTTAATTGCGTGGCTTCATTAGCTGCAATGCTCTGTCTCCACAAACTTCCTTGCATAGAGAAGATAAGGTGTGTACCGTCGGGAGACCACGTAACGGACGAGGGTCCGCTGGTAAGCTGAGGTAAGTACATTTCCCGGTAGTAGTAATTGTGAGGCAGTTTGATTTGATCTAAGACTGGAACCCGCTGTGCAGAGAGCTCAAGGAAAAAAATGTTGAAGATAACCAGGGTAAGAATCTTAATTTTGGGGGGCAAAGTGTCTTGCATGCTAATCATATGTCGAAGTGCAATCTACAATCTCAATCGTAAATTGTTAATCGTTAATTGTTAATTGTAGATTTTCTCCCCGATCAAGGAGCGAAAAATTAACGATTAACAATCAACGATCAACGGTTTGAAATTGAGATTTGGGATTTGAGGTGGCGTGCACGATGTCAGGAAATCCGGACGTGGGGATTACGTATTTTTCATAACTCAGTGGTACTGCCCGCCGTCGTCCTATCGTGCCTCATTCACCAATCCATTTGTACCAAACATTCATGTCTTCCAGTCCTGAATAGATAAAACAATTATTGGTCATCATCCCACCATATGTGTACCCTAGTTGATAAAAGACTTTGTTCATACTGTAGGATTCAGAACGCGCAATGGTGTACAGACAGTTAATCTTATCCTTTTTCAATCCTGCTTCCAGCTTGGAAAGCAATTTCTTCATGTGTCCTTTGCCCTCTGCTTCAGGCAGGGTTGCACAATCAGTAAGTTCTGCGTTTGAATAATATGAATTAATTTCGGCAGATGCGGCGCTTACAATTTTATTTTCATTTCGAATAAGGACATACCTTGTTCCTTCCTCCATTGTTTTCCTTACGTGTCCCGGTTCGCCCAAAGGTGTCGGGTATACTTTAAAAACTGTTGAATAGAGGCGGGTAAGTTCATCTGCGTCACCAATGGTCGCCTCTGTCACAATAGAAAAATCCGAAACTGAAGCAGGAATTTCCTCCATTAACAACTTTTCAAGCATGACCTTTTCGTCACCTTGCTTTGAATTGTGGGAACGTGAAGATGAAAAATACTTTGCCATGAAATGCATATCAGTCCCGTCGAAATACCCTTTTACAAATGCCTCTTTTGAAAAACCTTGCGATTGAAAGATCTGTTGTTCCGGTCCACGTGCCTTGATAATTACTTTCTCAACCCAATTTTGTGCGGCCTGATCTATCAACTCCAACACTGAATTTGCATCTCCGGTGTAATCATCAACTCTGATTCGTTTGTTGAAGGAATCATTGTAAACTGAAAT
Source organism: Chryseolinea sp. (assembly GCA_036376095.1). Classification (GTDB taxonomy): domain Bacteria; phylum Bacteroidota; class Bacteroidia; order Cytophagales; family Cyclobacteriaceae; genus Chryseolinea. The sequence goes on along the minus strand of DASVBA010000186.1, from coordinate 411 downwards.
GCTTGCCTTGGAATTTTTTAATTCAGAAATCACAGATCAATCATTTGTGTATAATGAGGCACGCCCGTGCCCACAGCCCATGCCCTAACTCATAACTCCTAACTCCTAACTCATATCTCCTCTTTTGTGTGAACTCCGCACCAGGAAGTAAGCATGAGCGCAAATAGCTTAGCTGCATTAATTACCTCATTAATTTCAATGTATTCGTTCGGGTAATGTGCGACTTTGGTTTCACCTGGACCAATTACTAATGTTGGAATGTGTCCTATTTTACCCAGCAGCCCTCCGTCCGTTCCCCATGGAGAGGCCTCTATTTTTACCTTTCGCTTGTAAATGGATTCAAAATTCACCTGCATCAATTGCGAAAAAGGATGCGTATCTTCTACTGCATTAGGTACCCATTGAGCTCCA
>DASVBA010000180.1:0-2744 GCA_036376095.1 Chryseolinea sp. | reverse complement strand
TAATGTCACCTGAGTTATCTAGGCCTATTGTCAATAAACTACCTTGTGATGAAGGCGTTGCTAATAATCCTATCATTCAGGATGTATGGAAGGCGAAGGATACTGGTGAACATATAACGAACAGGCACTACTCTTTTGAAGAAAAGACAGAGTACTTCGAATATGTCTTTAAACATAATCCAGGCGTGCTGTCCGAGGAGGTAAAAGATTTTATACGTTCGGCGAGCAGTTACACGGCTAATTTTATCGCGGAAAAGAATTCGTTACTGGGAGCAAGTAGCTGGACAGGACAGAAATTTTCTGAGAATGACATTGAAGTGTTGAAGCGCGTCGCTCACGTATTTGAGCAAGCCTACATCCGCTTCCTCGACCTTCAAAAAGTGGAAGCCCAGGCAAGGGAAGCCACGATTGAGGCGGCACTGGAGAAAATCAGAAGCCGTTCTCTGGGCATGCATCAATCCGATGAGCTCAACGACGTTGTGGCAATTTTATTCGAAAAATTAAAAGAACTGGATCTGCCGTTCGATGGCGGTGCAGGCCTATTCTTATTTTCGGAGGGATCACGCGATACATCGTTCTGGGTGACCAACGGTTACATACCACCCGTTTGTAATTACCTTCCTTATGATGAGAGTGATTTTTCTGACAATGTGATCATGCAGGATATTTGGAAAGCAAAGGATTCCGGAGAACCTATTGTAAATAAACACTATTCATCTGAGGAGAAGAACAAACTATTCAGCTATACCAGCAAATACAATGATGAAACAAAGATACCCGAAAGCGAAAGAAACCGTGTATTCGAGGCGACTAGCTACACGGCCACTTTCATTCCGGAAAGAAACTGCTTGCTTAGCGTTGATAGCTGGACGAAGCAAATAATGTCAGCAAGTGACATCGAGATATTAAAACGTTTTGCCAGGGTATTCGAACAGGCGTACGTACGGTTTCTCGATCTTCAAAAAGCAGAGGTTCATGCCAAAGAGGCGGTTTGTCAGGCATCGCTGGATAGAGTACGTGCGGAGATTGCATCTATGCGTACCGTTGAGGATCTCGACAGAATCACTCCTTTAATATGGCGAGAGCTACATACCATCGGAATTCCATTTGTTCGGTGCGGTGTGTTTATAATGGATGAAATAAATCGCGTTGTTCATACTTTTCTTTCCACGCCTGATGGAAAAGCAATTGCAGCATTCCGGTTACGATTTGACATTCCTGGCCGTTTGGGGCGTATCGTCACGTATTGGCAGGACAAAAAAATCTTCCTTGATTATTGGGATGAGGCGGCGATGAAGGACGTAGCTGACAGGCTTGTTGCAGAGGGAATATTTTCTTCACCACAACAATACCTTGACACCCTTCCAAAAGAAGGATTCTATCTGAACTGCCTGCCATTCGCACAAGGAATGTTGTATGTGGGTAATCTTACTCGGTTGAAAGAGGAAGAACTCAACCTGCTGCAATCTCTCGCCGATGCGTTTGCCACAGCATATGCGCGTTACGATGACTTTAACAAACTGGAGGCCGCAAAACAACAGGTGGACAGGACGCTCGTTGATTTGAAACAGGCGCAACAACAGTTGGTGCAATCAGAAAAGATGGCTTCGCTTGGTGAACTTACTGCAGGAATTGCACACGAGATTCAAAATCCATTAAACTTCGTCAACAATTTCTCTGAGGTGAGCACTGAGCTTATCGATGAAATGAAAACTGAATTGCAAGCCGGCAACCTGAAGGAAGCAGCCCAACTCGCTGAGGGCATAAAACAAAACCTGGAAAAGATAACTCACCACGGAAAACGCGCCGATGGAATTGTGAAAGGTATGCTTCAACATTCAAGAGCCGGCAGCGGACAAAAGGAACCTACGGACCTTAACTTCCTTTGTGATGAATACCTGCGGCTGGCCTATCACGGCTACCGTGCAAAAGAGAAGTCTTTTAATGCAAAGTTTGAATCGGACTTTGATTCCACGCTTCCCAAAATTAATGTGGTGGCGCAGGACATCGGCCGTGTTATTCTCAACCTTATCAATAACGCTTTCTTTGCTGTGAGCGAAATGAAAAAATTGAAGGTTGACGGTTACGAACCGAAGGTTTCGGTAATCACAAGAAATTTACCAGGCAAAGTTGAGATAATAGTAAAAGACAATGGTATCGGGATTTCGGAAAAAGTGAAGGAAAAGATCTTTCAACCCTTTTTTACAACCAAGCCTACAGGGCAGGGCACCGGATTAGGGCTGAGCTTGAGTTACGATATTATTAAGGCGCATGGAGGAACGTTGGAAGTGAATTCGAAAGAAGGGGAAGGGTCGGAGTTTGTTGTTCATTTAGCAGTTCAATAAAGAAAACTATTTCATGAAGCGTCTTCTTAAGTTATTTCTTTTCTGTATTGTGTTTGGTGAGGTGAACGCCCAGATCAATAGGTTTTATGACGAAGACTCTTTGAGAGCGATCTTACGGGACACGCCAATGGATACGACTCGGGTCGATGTCTTAAATAATTTAGCCGGGAGTTATTTTTTCAAACGTCCGGATAGCACATTATTTTATGCTCAACAGGCTCTCGCTCTTGCCAGGAAACTGAATTACACGACGGGCATTCAATTCGGCTTCTTTCGGTCAGGGGAAGCAAACAGGCACCTTGGAAACCTTGTGGAAGCGGCCAAAATTCAATCGGAAGCGATAGAATTCAATCGAAAGGTCAAGAATAAGAATTATGAGGCGAATTCACTTGGCTGGTT
>DASVBA010000176.1:0-3324 GCA_036376095.1 Chryseolinea sp. | reverse complement strand
ACGCCCCGTCGTTCGCGTTTACTTTAGAAAATTACGTTGCCGACTCCCCTGGTACCAATACAACCTGTTATCGATACAAATCGAACATGGCCCCCCTTCATTGTGTACTTTTTACACAAGAAATATCATAATTGTCCTGTTTCTGGCAACTATTTTGTTAATGATATGTTAATCAGAGGAATTTTAATGGGATAACATCTATTTTTATCGGGTCAGATAGACATGACATAAATCAAACTAGAAACAACAAACCATTATGAAAAAAACACTTGCGTTCCTATTCAGCATCGCCATCATTAGTTCAACGTTTGCTCAAACAACATGGACGATTGACAAGTCACACTCAAAGGTCGGATTCAATGTCATACATATGGCTGTATCCGAGGTTGAAGGAAAATTCAACGACTTTGACGGAACAATCATTAGTAAGAGTGACGACTTTAATGGAGCTGAAATTTCGTTCACTGCCAAGACAACGTCCATTGACACGGACAATGAACGTAGGGATACGCACCTTAAATCACCCGATTTTTTTGAGGCTGAGAAGTTTCCCGAAATAACGTTCAAAGGAAACCTCGTTAAGAACGGAGGAAAGTATAAACTGGTAGGCGACTTCACTATGAAAGGGGTAACCAAAAAGGTCGAATTTGATGTTGCTTACGGCGGGTCCATAACTACGGACCGTGGTTCGAAAGCTGGTTTTAAATTGACTGGTTCTGTAAACAGACAGGAATACGGACTGGCATGGAATAGCAAGGCATCTGGCGGCGAGCTTGTTGTAAGCGATGTGGTGGACCTGATCGTTAAGATCGAATTAAACAAGAAAGCATAGTTAAAGGATCTTCGGTTGACATTCCGCCAAATTCAATAACATTGAACGACATACTTATAAACTACTCGGCTGACGTGCTCACCCGGCCCGATGATGGGATGACGTGGACGCAGATCGCCAGATTCTTTCGCAAGAAGAGCGTCGAATACAACGTTTTTGTTCCTTATATCAATACCATATTTCCTTCTCATCTTGGGAACCGCAGGGTCGCATTTATTGAAAACTTGAAGGCTTTTTCTTCCGACCAGCAACTGATCCTACTGAATGAGTTGTGCAGCATTAACAAAAACATTAAAATAACTCCATTGAAGAGGCTGTTGATGATTCATTGCAGTAAAAGAGGGTATATGCCGGATCAAAGGAATGATTGACAAAGGGCTATTTTAGATGTAACTTAATTTTGATCAAGAGGTCCTTATGTATTTCAATTGACTCATCCCATAAAAAAATCCACTATGAAGACCAATCGCAGAAAATTTATTCAGAATGTGGGGCTAAGCGCAGCGGCCCTAGGCATAGCTGCACCTGGCGTAGCTTCTGTAAAGCGCGAGAGCACCGACAAAGATGGTCAGATTCTGTTCATCGGCGACAATATTGCCCTCGCGAGCACGACCTATGGTAAAGTCAGAGGTTTTGTACTTCGTGGAATTCATACTTTTCTCGGCATCCCCTATGGAGCCGACACTTCAGGTGCCAATAGGTTCATGCCACCGTTGAAACCTAAACCATGGACAGAAGTGCTCCCTGTGGTTTGGTGGCCAAACACGGCTCCTCAAAATATGGAAAAAAGATACGCTAACGCCTATGCTTCATTTATCGATCATTGGAACTATGACGACGTAAGCGAAGATTGCCTTAAGCTGAACGTTTGGACGCCGGCTATCAACGATGGCAAAAAACGTCCCGTAATGGTTTGGCTGCACGGCGGCGGCTATACCAACGGGAACGCTATTGAACAAGATGGATATCATGGTGAAAATCTTTCACGTAAAGGTGACGTGGTTTTTGTCTCCATTAATCACAGGCTCGGTCCGCTTGGTTACGCACACTTCGGCGCCGCAGGTGAAAAATTTGCAGCGTCCGGGAACGTTGGTATGCTGGATTGCATCGCAGCCCTTGAATGGGTCCGGGACAATATAACAAATTTCGGAGGCGATCCTGGCAACGTGACGATAATGGGCCAGTCCGGCGGCGGTGCAAAAGTCTGCGTGCTTACAGCGATGCCTGCAGCAAAGGGTCTGTTCCATAAAGCCGTTGCACTGAGTGGCTCTTCCCTTAAAGCAGTGGAGAAAGTGAATGCAGAAAAATTGGCGTCGTATGTCCTGAAAGAAGCAGGGCTAACATACAACGATATGGATAAGCTACAGCAGATGCCATGGAAACAGTACTATGAATTTGCAACCCGGGGGCTGGCAAAGTACAGAGAAGAAATGAAGCTTCCCATGTTTGGTGGGGGCGGTGGCTTTGCCCCGGTCGTAGATGGAACATACTTGCCACAACATCCTTATAATGTTGAGCCTGCTCCTTCAGCTTCGGATGTTCCAATGCTTATATGTACGACTTTCAATGAACAATCGCCCAGCCGCACAGACTCCACGCTGGAAACGATCGACATCAACGGCGTCAAAGAAAAACTCAAAGAACGTTTTGGAGACAAAACTTCCGGCATCGTGGATGCTTATGCTAGAGCATTCCCTGAAAAGAAACCGGTTGAGATATGGTCAATGATTGCCAGCAATCGCCAGAACGCAATCGCGTTGGCTGACACAAAATCGAAACAATCCGCTGGTGTATATGTGGCCTGGTTCGGGTGGCAGCCTCCGTTGTTCGACAACAGGATGCGTGCATTCCACTGTGCGGATATTTGTTTCTGGTTTTACAACACTGATCTGATGATTACGCATACCGGAGGCGGCTCTCGTCCACGCAAACTTTCAACCAAGATGAGCGATGCGCTGGTGAACTTCATGCGAACCGGCAATCCTAACGGAGGAACATTACCCAAGTGGCCGGCGTACACAAGTACCAACGGGGAGACAATGATACTCGACGATACATGCGTCGTGAAAAATGATCCCGACAGGGAAGCACGCAAAGCGATCGCCTGAAAAGCAGTTAAGAACTTAGGGGATGTTTGACGTTGTACTCCAAAAAGAGCGCGTCCAAACATCCCTTCCTTATTTTATAAGATTGTTTCCTACGAAAAGCAAATTTAATATCAGAGTCGCCCATCCGCGCGAAAACATTGACCTTGCATTTTGCTTATGAATCCCAGGAGGTGCTCGCGGATTGAAAAAGGGAAATGTTTAAAGTTTTCGAATAATCGAAATAAGGCCTAGTTGCGCCGCCTTTCCAACCTGCCATCGCCCCCCGTCTAATTGCGCGCCCCAATCTCGGGAATTCCTTCACTCAGAAGCAACGCAATGCCCGCACCCACAGACTTCCTTGCCCATCAATTGTTATTGACACAAAGATGTGTTAAATTAATTGGA
>DASVBA010000172.1:0-8863 GCA_036376095.1 Chryseolinea sp. | reverse complement strand
TAATAGCGTCATGGTTGATACTTCGGTACGTCGAAGAAAAAGATCTCTCAGTGCTTGGAATCGTACCCACAAAAAAACGGGTCGGAAATTTTGTCTACGGGATAATTGCATCTACAATAACGTGCGGCATCTATTATTTGGCAATAGCATACGCGGCTGGTGGCATTTGGTCAATCAACGAGGCATTTATCCGACAGTCATTTCTTTATGGCTCTTGGTGGACTTTTAAGTCAGTGCTTTTCGAGGAGCTCATTTTCAGGGGAGCGTTACTTTACGTTTTGATCCAAAGACTTGGTTTGAAAGCGGGATGTTTCATTTCAGCCTTTTGTTTTGGAATATATCATTGGTTCTCCTACAATGTTAATGGCGACATTTTCCAAATGATTGTGATACTAATAATGACAGGAATTGCCGGACTTATGTTCGCTTTCGCATTTGGCATTACAAAGTCTCTTTACCTACCGATAGGGCTACACTTTGGATGGAATTTTGTATCGACGGTCGTCTTTTCTAATGGTCCTTTGGGCAAACAATTCCTGATCCTTGAAAATGCCGGACAGGCGTCAGAAGTATCATCGACAATCCTGACCATCTTCCAACTTCTTGCCCTGCCTTTGATCGTGACCTTGTACTTAAAAAAGGCCTGGAAGGAGCAGGTTCAAAGTGTAACTAAGTGACCAGCTATCTCGATTTGATCAGTCCAAGGTCGATCGCGTGGATGACATATTCCGTCGGCGACTTTATCTTAAGTTTTTTTATGATGCTCTTGCGATGAGTATGGATGGTATGGGGACTAAGGTGCAATTGATCGGCCAGTCTTTTGGTGGAATAGCCTGATGCCAGAAGCGTAAGGATCTCGGTTTCTCTGGCCGTAAGATTTCGCTCGATCGTTACCTTTGACTCTGGATGAAAATGTTTCTCCATAATTATGTCGAGTATCTTATGGCAATAAAATTTTTCACCTTTTGCTACAGCATATACGGCGGCAAGGACTTCGTTGTGGCTGCATTGTTTCGTGACGTATCCAATTACTCCCGATTGCAGCACCTGGAGAATACTTTCCTTATTGCTGTCCGAAGAAACTACAAGCACATTGGTCTTTGGTGAATAGTTCTTGATGGCAGCGAGATCGTCCTTCGATACATAGCCGGGCGAATCATAGTCGGCGATGACCAGATCCGGCTGATGTTGCTTGACCAATGCAAAAAGACGATCTCCGGACATCACATGGTCGACGATAGAAATGTCTGGTTTTTCGGCCAGGATATGGCGCAATCCTGCGGAGGTAAGAGGTTGATTATCGGCGATCAATACGTTGATTGGCATCACAGCGACCGCATTGGTTTGAGGTAACACGCGGATGGTCCAGCGTTAAGCCACCCTGCACTTCCGTCAACTAAATTGAGATCATAAGGAATCACCACCACGCCACTCAGTAGCCTGGTAGCAGTAAATGTTGATGGCAACGAAAGCCTCGAAGTCATAAAAAACTGCCCTTTTAACTCATGAAAGGACAATAGTATCCCTTATTTAGAATTAATCCAAATAAAAGTAATGAAAATAGACCCCGTATTTTGGCGCGTTTGAGTAACTTGACGATGTCATCTAATAAACTATGAAAAAACAGAGTATTACCCCTACCCGCTCGATCACTCCTGAAATTGAGGCGCTATTGAACAAACAGATTGTAATGGAGGGAAAATCATCGGCTGCTTACCTCTCTATGGCATCATGGTGCGATACGCAAGGATACGAGGTCTCTGCGGAGTTCCTTTACAAACATTCGGAAGAAGAGCGCAAGCATATGCTCAAGCTATTTCGTTATGTCAATGCGGCTGGCGGACATGCTCTGCAACCGGAAATCTCGGGCATAAAGCATGCTTTCAAGAGCCTCCGCGAAGTTTTCGAAACCGTATTGGATCATGAACTCGAGGTGACCAAGTCGATTAGTAGCATCGTGGACTCGTGTTTTCAGATAAAGGATTTCGCCACCTTCAATTTTCTACAGTGGTATGTTATGGAGCAGCGTGAAGAAGAAACGCTTGCAAGAAGGGCTGTCGAGATTTTTGATCTTATTGGCGAAGAGGGTGTCGGATTGTGGATGATCGATCAGGAGGTTGGGAAGCTGGAGGCGTATGCCGCAAGGGTTTCTGGCAAGTTAGACGTATAAGCATTATGGTTCCTGGTTTGACCGAAAAGCCAGGAATTCATTTTATCTATCGCGAAGTATCGTTCGAAATTCGTTTAACATCATCGCTGTCGCGCCCCACACGATCTCTCCATCTATTTCGAAATGTGGCGCCATCATCCGGAATTTTCCAGCTGCAACTATTTCCTTCTGTTTAATAGCATCATCGTTCAAAAGATCTGACAACGGAAATGACAAGATTCTTGCCACCTCGTAAGGGTCAGGCCTGAACACAAGTGTCGAATCAGCGATTGCTACAACCGGCGTTATTATAAAATTGCTGGGGATCACAAAAAAATTGGTGAGCCGGCCCAGCACTACAACAGAGTTCTTGTCGACCCCGATCTCCTCTTCGCACTCACGCAGCGCGGTTTGAATAGGATCTTCTCCAGGTTCCGCTTTTCCACCGGGAAGGCTAACCTGTCCGCTATGCGCACCTGTATATTCTTGCCGTTTGATCAAAGGAAACCGGATTGAGCCTTTGTCGTCTTCATATAACAAAATCAGAACGCCGCCGGGTTTGGGCGGAAGGCTGTGGTCAAACCGGGGTGTAAGATCGCCGATCGGTAAGGCGCGCATCGGAGCATGGGCAGAATCGCCAGGAAGCGGATTCAAAAGCCTGTCCTTTAATCGATCGATGATCTGGCGGAAAATCATTGAGGACAATATTTTATTAGCTCTGCCTTTGTCAACTCCAACCGCTCATATGATTTTGAAAAACCTGCACACGCCCTTTCCTTGTCGCCTGAAGCAAGATAGGCCTTCCCGAGATACAGGTACAAATTCTCCACGAAGGGGTCCATGCCCTCGGCATGCTTAAGAAGTCTTATGGCCTCCATTGCATTGCCTGTCATCAAATGATACACGCCTTTATTGCGATAAGCCCAGGCGTTGTACGGATCCAGGCTTATACTTAAATCGATATCTTCCCGGGCTTTCTGAAATTCACCCTTCATTAAGGAAATGTATCCGCGGTTGTTTAGAAAATAAGGATCATCGGGTCTAAGATCTAAAGCTTTGGACAACCACACCGTTGCCTTATCGTAATTCTTGGTTTCCATCTCTATCATGGCAAGGGCGTTGAAAACGTTCGGCTCATTCGGATTCCTTTTTACGACGTCCTCAATAACCAAGCGTGCGCTGTCGTAGTGTTTCTTATAATAATAGACCGTTCCAATATTCACCAGGATTTCAATATTGTTTTTATCAAGCTCCAATGCCCTTCGAAATGCCGTGAGGGATTTGTCAAATTCGCGTAGCTTAGTATAGACCAACCCTTGTGAAAAATATGCGACAGAAGTATCGGGCCGGCTTTGAAGGATCTTATCTATATCCTTTAACGCCGCGTAGTAAGACTTTAATTCATAGTGTGTATTAACGCGATTGAAATATGCCGGAATATAACCGGGATTACATGCAATGGCCCGGTCATAATGTTCCAAGGCCTCGGCATACTTTTTTTGACTGAAGTATAACGTTCCAAGGTTGTTCCACGCATCTTCAAAACACGAATCCAGCTTTAAGGCCTCCCGGAGGTAACGTTCAGCTTGTTCCGTCTCATTATTTCCGATCAGTGTGTTACTTTGTAGGAGGAACCGTTGAAGCCGGGTTTCCTTGCTATCGCCACAACAAATCGCGATAAATGGCACGAGCCACTTCAGCATTTGTATCGCCGTTCCTTTCATTTGCTGCTGGTATGAGACATTAAATTCAGGCTCAAACTAAATCAAAAAAAGAGGCAGGTCAATGCTTTTCCTCAAACGAACGACTGTTATGCCGCGCCATTTTTCAATATTTATGGACCGGAAATTTTGATATACCGTAACAATTCGATTTCTTAGCAGCCTCAAATGAGACCATACATCGACATAAGCATCCACCACCACCACCATTTTGAGCACAATGTGCGTGGCAGGGCTATGTCTTAATAATAAAAAAGATAATTGAAAGGCTTGTCACGTGTGTGACAAGCCTTTTTTGTTTTGACCAACTTGTAAAATTATGGACACAATGCTTCGAATTGCCATTCAGAAATCGGGCCGCCTGCAGGAGGGCTCACTCGACCTGTTAAAAGAAAGCGGCCTCTCTTTTGGCAATGGAAAAGATCAGTTGAAAGCGCAGGCAAGGAACTTTCCCGTTGAAGTCCTTTTCCTACGCGATGACGATATACCTCAATACGTGGAAGACAAGGTAGCCGACGTAGGCATTGTCGGTGAGAATATCTTTATTGAAAAGAGAAAGAAGAACGAATTGGTAAAGCGTCTGGACTTTGCCAAGTGCCGATTATCGATAGCTATACCAAGATCCGAAACGTATGGCGGAATTCAGTCGCTCGACGGCAAGAACATTGCCACCTCCTACCCGAACATTGTGAGGGACTTTCTTAAAAAGAACGGGATAAACGCAGGCATTCATGAGATTAGCGGGTCAGTGGAGATTGCGCCGGGTATTGGATTGGCAGACGCGATATGCGATATTGTGAGTACAGGCAGTACGTTGCTTGGAAACGGTCTCAAAGAAGTTGAAGTGGTCATGCAGTCAGAGGCTGTGGTGATTGCAAACCCCGACCTGATCAACGAGAAACAGGATATACTTGACAAGCTTCTCTTCAGGATGGAAGCAGTGAAAAAAGCAAAGAACAACAAGTATATACTGATGAATTGTCCCAATGAAGCTATCGCAAAAATTACAAGCGTGATCCCAGGTATGAAAAGTCCCACGGTGATTCCGCTTGGTCGTCAGGGATGGAGCTCAATACATTCTGTTGTTGACGAAAATGACTTTTGGGAAAAAATTGATCTGCTCCGCTCTTTTGGAGCAGAAGGTATTCTTGTAATACCAATTGAAAAGATGATTGTCTGACCTATCTCCTAATTAAAATCAGTTCTTCAATGAAGATATTTATCAACCCATCAAGAGCAATGTGGCCCCAACTGACATCCCGGCCACAACTGGCGTTGGAGTTCCTGGAAAGCTCCGTCCGGAATATATTCAACCGCGTCAAAAAGTCGGGCGATAATGCGTTGCGGGAACTGACCCTTCAATTCGACAAAGTGAATGTTGGCGAACTGGCGGTATCAAAAGAGGAATTTCAGAACGCTGAAAGATCACTTTCAAAAACCTTAAAGGACGCGATCAGCACAGCAGCGGCGAATATTGAAAAATTTCACAGCGCCCAGAGAAGGGAGTCCGTCAAGATAGAAACAACGCCTGGTGTAACATGTTGGAGGAGGGCCGTTCCCATCAACAAGATTGGAATATACATTCCCGGTGGTTCGGCTCCATTATTTTCAACGGTATTAATGCTGGGGGTTCCCGCCAGACTTGCAAAATGCAGTAAGGTGATTTTGTGCTCCCCTCCGGATAAATCTGGAGAGATCAATCCGGCTATATTGTTTGCTGCCCAATTAGTAGGGATAGACCGCGTGTTTAAGGTGGGTGGTGCACAGGCGGTGGCCGCGATGGCTTTTGGTACTGAGAGCATAGAACGTGTCTATAAGATCTTCGGGCCGGGAAATCAGTATGTGACAAAAGCGAAACAACTTGTCACCGAAGAAGGTATCGCTATCGACATGCCTGCTGGACCCTCGGAAGTATTGATAATGGCAGATAAATCTTCAAATCCGGTATTCGTTGCCGCCGATCTGTTGTCCCAGGCTGAACATGGAGAAGACAGTCAGGTAATATTAGTCGTGAACGATCAAGACCTCGTTCAGTCCATTCAAAAAGAAATTGAAGCACAATTGAAAGATCTGCCACGCCGGTCGATTGCAGAAAAGGCATTGCTTCACAGCAGGGCTATCGTAATAGAAGATCTTAATGAGGCCATAGCATTTGTCAATGAATACGCTCCTGAGCACCTTATTGTAAATATGAAAGATGCATCTTCCATTGCGCTGGAGGTCGTAAATGCCGGATCGGTATTCCTTGGCAACTACTCACCTGAGGCTATTGGTGATTATGCATCCGGAACGAACCATACGCTTCCCACCAACGGGTATGCTAAAGCATTTGCAGGCGTGGCCTTGGAGAGTTTTATGAAGTTCATTACGTACCAGGAACTGACAAAAGAGGGTATTCTCGCTTTAGGTCCGGTTGTGGAAATCATGGCAGAAGCGGAACAGCTCATCGGGCACAAAAAGGCTGTACAAGTTCGTATCAACAGTTTGAAGAAATAGGACAGACAACTATGGAGCAGGAAAACAAGATCACCCTGGACATAAATACCCTGGTGCGGAAGAACGTTCTGACCATGAAACCATATTCATCCGCGCGGGATGAATTCAAAGGTGAGGCTGACATCTTCCTCGATGCAAACGAAAATCCGTATCCATCACCTTATAACCGGTACCCCGATCCCCTTCAATGGAGAGTGAAAGAGAAACTTGCCGTTATAAAGAAAGTAAGACCAGAACAGATCTTTCTTGGCAACGGAAGCGATGAAGCAATTGACCTTGTTATTCGTGCCTTTTGTGAACCAAACAAAGATTCGATTCTAATAACCGATCCAACGTACGGGATGTATGCCGTTTGCGCCGATGTGAACGCAGTACGCATTCAACGGGTAGCGCTTACAACAGACTTTGACCTTGACCTGGACAAGATCCGGAAAACTATCGATCCGACCACAAAAGTTATATTCCTCTGCAGTCCCAATAATCCGACGGGAAATCTCCTGAGCCGCGACAAGATCAAGGCAATCCTTAAGGAATTTAGAGGCCTCGTTGTGATTGACGAAGCGTATATTGACTTTACATTATCCAAAAGTTTCGCGGAGGAACTCGACGAATTTCCCAGCCTGATAGTTCTTCAAACATTTTCGAAAGCCTGGGGCCTGGCAGGCCTTCGACTCGGAATGGCATTCTCCTCAAAGGAAATCATCAACATCCTTAATAAGATCAAATATCCTTACAACGTAAACATTCAGACCCAGGACCTGGCGCTTAAAAGTTTGTCCTTCGGCCGTCAGAAAGATCAATGGGTAGCTGAAATCATTGAACAGCGAAAAAAGATGGAAGTGGAGCTGTCAACGTTATCTATCACAAAAAAAGTATATCATTCAGATTCTAACTTTTTGCTCGTACAGGTTCAGGAAGCTGTGAAGACCTATCAATACCTGATGAACCGTGGTATTATTGTGCGCGACAGGTCGAATGTCACATTATGTATCGATTGTCTGCGTATTACGATCGGCACCCCGGCAGAAAATGTACGCCTTATTAAGGCTCTGAAAGAAATGTAATTAAGAAACCACCATGAGAAAAGTACTTTTTATAGATCGCGATGGAACGCTAATAATCGAACCGCCTGACGAGCAAATTGACAGTCTGGAAAAACTCGAATTTTATCCCGGAGTTTTTAACGGCCTGCGAAAGATAGCTGACCAAACATCCTACGAATTTGTGATGGTCACGAATCAGGATGGCCTGGGTACAGACCGTTTTCCGGAAACAACTTTTTGGCCGGCGCACAACAAGATGATGAAATCGTTCGAAAACGAGGGCATCCGATTCACTCGTGTCTTTATCGACCGCTCTCTTCCTAACGAGAACAAGCCCACAAGAAAACCCGGCACGGGCATGTTGACTGAATTTTTCAATAAAGACTACGATCTCGCGAATTCATTTGTTATCGGGGACAGGATCACCGATATCGAGCTTGCAAAGAATCTGGGAGCTAAAGCCATTCTTATCAACGATGGAACCCTCACTGAATCAGTGGACAAAAAGGGACTTGCCCAGTTTTGTGTTCTTACCACTACGTCGTGGAACGACATTTACAAATTCTTAGACAACACGGCACGAAAGGCCACGGTCTTGCGCAAAACCAAGGAAACGCAAATAGAAATCGAGATCAATCTTGATGGAACAGGCATTTCATCGATTTCCACAGGGTTGGGTTTCTTTGATCACATGCTTGACCAACTTTCACGTCATGGCAGTATCGATCTGAATGTTAAAGTCAACGGAGACCTCCACATCGACGAACATCACACCATTGAAGACACGGGCCTCGCCCTGGGGGAAGCATTTCTCAAGGCGCTCGGAAACAAAAGAGGGATCGAGCGTTATGGATTCTGCTTACCGATGGATGACTGTCTGGCTCAGGTTGCTATTGATTTTGGAGGACGTCCCTGGCTTGTTTGGGAAGCCGAATTCAAGCGAGAGCGTGTTGGAGATATGCCGACGGAAATGTTTCATCACTTTTTCAAATCCTTCACGGACACTTCAAAAAGCAATCTGAACATCAAGGTAGAAGGCGTTAATGAGCATCACAAAATTGAATCGATCTTTAAAGCTTTTGCCAAAGCGATAAGGATGGCCATCAAGAAAGAGGGAAATCAACTACCAACAACGAAAGGAATTATTTAAATCATCGGGTTCGATCAATGCAATTAGCGATCATTAAATATAACGCAGGGAATATTCAATCAGTGTCATTCGCGTTGGAAAGACTTGGTGTGAATTTTCGGATCACCGAAGATCCCGAGGAGATCAGGTCATCAGACAAAGTGATATTTCCGGGTGTTGGAGAGGCCAGTACTACGATGAAATACCTGCGCGAAAGAAAGCTCGATCAGGTGATTCGAAATCTGAAGCAGCCAGTGCTTGGAGTTTGTCTGGGTATGCAGCTCATGTGCAAGTATTCAGAAGAGAACAATACTGAGTGTCTCAG
>DASVBA010000155.1:0-4641 GCA_036376095.1 Chryseolinea sp. | reverse complement strand
CACCAGGTCAGTTGTAGCAAGCCAGTACTCGTGCTGCGCGATATCGTTCTTCAGCAGCTGATGAGCGACGATCACGTCTTTGCCAATAAGTTTCTGAAAACTTTTTACCGAATAGCCTGTAAACTCGCCAAAATGTGTGATGACCTTGAGCGATAAATTGAAAGCCGTCACACACGCTTTGCATTGGCAAAATCGCCGGTATTCGTAAGCCTGGAGATGTCGATGGAACGAATAAAACATTTTTTCGACCTGCCGGTAGATGGCATCCGTCGCCGGAGGAGCCCCAAATCTGTAGAACAGAATTGCATCGCCCTCGATCTCCGAGACTTCAAGACCGAGCTCGTTGGCGTCGATCAACACTTCCAGCAGTTCCTGAATTATGTAACGGCTGTGCTCTATCTCCATTTCAGTAACAAACCGCGTAAATCCACTTATATCGGGGATAAAAAGCAGACCCTTGTTTTCCATAACCGAAGATACAGTTCAAACAAGCCCAAGTGCTAATGCAATGGAAAGAATAATAATCATAACGGTGACTATAATCTGAACCGATCTGAGTGTCACCTTTTTCAACAGCCGGTTTCCCAAATAAGCTCCGACGAAGGCAGATACCGTCGCAGCAATCACCAGTACCATGTTGTCATTCGACGCCGTATCTGAAAATCGCGTTATATATACCCCCAACCGCGAAAAGTCAACCATGCAGGCAATTACAATTCCCGTCGCAATAAATGCTTCTTTGCTGAGATTGCTCTTAATAAGAAAAGCACTTCTCAGCGCCCCCTGATGCCCCGAAAGTCCCCCGAAAAATCCGCTGAGGATTCCCCCGAAAACAAGGTTGTCCTGTGCCAAATGAGCATTCTTAAAAAATGGAACGACCTCCATTATGGTAAAGAGAATAAGGAAGACAGCAATGACAAGTTTCAACGGTGTAACCGTAAAGACCCTATCGCCCATCGCATATTCATAAAGTGGCTTCAGGTCGGTCATTCGAAGCAACAGCCAGGCGCCGGCGAAGGCCGCGATGAATGCGGGGATTCCAAAACGCACGACGACCTGCTTATCCGCTTTGAGGCCCACCAACGATAGTTTGAAAATATTATTCAGGAAATGAACAACGCCAGTTAACGCTATTGCAAGTTCAACAGGAAAGAAAATGGCAAAGACGGGCATTAGGATAGTACCCAGGCCGAAGCCGGAGAAGAATGTTAACAGCGAGGTAACAAATGAGGCGATGGAAATTATGATGAGTTCGGTCATCCTGGAAAGAAGTTTGGAGTTGAGGAGATGAGTAGTTGAGAAGAGTACCCCGCCTTCGTATCTTCTCTTCTCAACTATAGAAAGCAAAAAGGGCAACAATTACGGTGCCCTCTTATTTCTTGTGCAATTAGCAACTATCCCAGCCATAGGGTCTTGAAATACCTGTTGTGATAGAATGGAATAAAAAGCTTCCAGGCGTCCTTCTCGTCAATAGCGCCGAGTTGCATTAGCCTGTAAATGTGGACAAAAGGTCTATAATAAAGAGCGTACACTAGCAAACCGATGGCGAACCAGGTGGGATCAATGATCTTAAATTTTCCCATCAGCACCAGAGCCGCCAGCGGCAAGGCGCAAAGCATCCAGAATACCATTCTATTTAACCATCTGTCATTCATAGCTGTAACGGTTGAGAAAGCAAAGATCAGAAAAAGCCCCTGATGATGCAATCCTGAACCGACCCTCGGTAGACGTGCCGATCTATTTATAATGTCATGCAACGTTTCTCACCTCATCGAGGTCATAATAATAGAGGCAGGCCTATGACCAGGCGACAAGAAACGTTTACGACAGAATGGGTTGCTTGACCTGCTTCCATTCATACCTCTGACAATGACACCAGGGCAACTCATTCCGCATGTCTAAAAGCGGAAAGACAATTAGCCTGGAGTTTTAATGATAATTCCTGAAACATTAATCCCGCAATTCGATGAAAATCTGTGGAATTCTTAAGTCATGTATCGAGTTAAGAAGGTTCGAGGAATTGAAATTTTCAACACAAGCATTGACGTTTGGATTCGCATTGTTGATTGCTTGCGTAGAAGAAGAACAAAAGATCAATCCTATTGCAGTCCAATTCACCACCGATGCGCTGCTACTAACGGAAGGGACCTCAACTCTTGTAACCTTACCCTTTAGATCTCCCGCACCACGGGACGGATCAGTGCAGCTAATTATCACCAGTGATGCCACCTATGGCCAAGATTACCTTACGATACCAGCACCAACGGGTTCCTCCCTCACACTGACTATTTCTAAAGGGCAAAGGTTCCTTCAGTTCCAGGTAGCCGCCCCTGAAAACAATATATTAGAGCGGAACAAAACCGTAACTTTTAGTCTTCAGAGCGCAAGTCAGGGATTCAGGCTTGGCAGCCCATCGACACTGAACGTGACGGTAGCTGACAATGAACACACCGAACTCGAGCCCCCGCAGATATTTCAAGCTATGGCAGATCTTAGCAGTGAAGAAGGTAGAATTGCTGAGCAAGAATCTTCGGGGATAGGTATAAAAGTAAACCTTTCAAAATTCGTTGATGACGATTATGGTTCTATTCCCGTCCCGGCTACCGGGACAGGCAGCGTTACTCTAAAATTTGCCTCCGGGCACGCAACATATGGAAAAGAATTCACGACTGTGCCTGCGGCAACCGGTGATTCACTAGTAATAAATTTTGCAGGGAATCAAACAGACAGCACCATCACCGTTATCCCCATAGACAACAGCACCTTTACGGGCAGTCGGTTTGTTTCTGTCAGAATTTCCAAAGTAACCGGGGGCCTTGAACGAGGACAAATCTTAAAGTATTGGCTTGAGATCGTGGATAACGAAACCGGTCCTGCTCAAATAACTTGGACTAAACTTGAAAGTCCTCCGTTGATGCTAGCATTATCAATGGTATTTCAGGACGAGAACAATGGTTACATCGTGAATCATAATAGACTTGTCAAAACAACTGATGGAGGACTTCACTGGACGGAAGTGACACCCGATCCTGCCAAGAACTATAGTCAGTTGATTCCTTACTTTGTTAATGATCAGATTGGTTTCGCCAGTGCATTGGAATACGATTGTGATTACGACTATTACTGCGACATTAAATCAACTATATTCAAAACCATTAATGGAGGAGCTAGCTGGACGAGATTGACTGAACTCGGTTCAGATGTAACGTCTGTTTATTTCATTTCGGAATCTATAGGGCTCATCGGAATGTCGAATGGCGAAATACAAAAGACGGATGATGGCGGAACGACCTGGTATCGGGTCGCCGAGCCAACGCTTCGCTACGCTGTTTATGATTTTGTTATCCTCGCGAATGGAACCGGATATGCCAGGGCTGGCCAAAACATTCTTAAGACATCGGATTCCGGTGAATCCTGGATTACATCTTTTATAAGCCAGGATTATCTAAGTATAAACTCGTTATCCCATTCGTCGACAAATTCGGTATATGCTTCATTGCCAAATTGTCCCGACCTTCCCAGCGGATTCAGTGCCATTTATAAGTCAGACGACGGAACAAATTGGTCGCCCACAAGCGAATGTATCCTCACAGAAAGATTGTCATTTTCTGCCACTGGAAGTTTAGGAGTGTCGTCGGGTAGAATACTTGGGGATGGTGAGTGGCAGTCGGTTATTTACATCAGTCGGGATAATGGGTCGTCTTGGATCTTGGAATCTATGCCGTATGCTGGCGTTTGGAACATCGCTGTCGCGTCCGACCAGGTTATCTATGCAGTTGGCAATGATGGGGAGATGCTTAGAGGAGTTGTCGAATAACACTTTTGCCATGTAGTACAAAGGTTGGGACAGGTCTCTCCTCGTTCGAATTCAGGTTTTTTGCGGTTTTGCCCCGCAAAAGATTCAGCCAATTCTCCGCAATTATCCAGAATACACCATGAATTGGAATTTTCTTTCTTCATTGGTGCAACCAATTGAAATTTGGTGAGTATTTCGGTACACGGGCCGAAATCAAACCGCACGTCTATGCTCAAAAGTTATTTCAAAGTAGCCTGGAGAAACCTTCTTAAAAATAAGGTTTACTCTCTCATCAACATTGGAGGTCTTTCCGTGGGAATGGGGGTAGCCATGCTGATCGCCCTTTGGATACAGGACGAATTGGACTATGACCGTTACCATTCAAACTATGATCGGATTGCCCAGGTCATGCAGCATCAGATCTTTAATGGAGAAATTGGAACGCAAAGCGCCAATCCCGCTCAGATGGCGGAAGAGATACGGAACCTGTACGGAAGCGATTTTACTTATGTGCTTCAATCCTCATGGAACTTTGATCACACGTTAACCCTCGGCGATAAGATGTTCATAAAGCCGGGCAGTTACTTTGAACCTGAAGTCGCTGAGATGTTAAGCCTTAAAATGATCTATGGGTCACGCGACGGACTGAAAGACATGAATTCGATACTTCTTTCACAATCGGTATCAAAGACCTATTTCGGAGATGAAGACCCGGTAGGCAAAACGTTGCGTATGGACGATCGGGTCGATTTGAAGGTAACAGGAGTTTACGAGGACCTGCCCTATAACACCTCTTTCAAAGATCTAACATATATCGTTCCGTGGTCATTATATCTCAACCAGAA
>DASVBA010000147.1:0-3008 GCA_036376095.1 Chryseolinea sp. | reverse complement strand
AACCAGTCTGAATCGAAGAAGCGATCATTTTCTAAAAAATTTGTTAACCACCCATTACCCAGTAATGGCCAGTCAGTTCTTTTGATGAGTGACATATTACCTCCATTTTTTTGTTGATGTAAATTTCCAACAGCAACTGTTCGTTTCTAATGATGATTGTGATGGTTTCCTCTGATTTATATCAGATTTCTTAGTACGAAGCAACGATAGAATGAAGGTAAGTTGAAGCAGTCATGTAGTTGTTCACTCGTTCATTAACCCGAGCGACGCACGTTTCTGTTGCAGCAGCGCTCATGGGCAGGAAGAGGGGATGAGGGTTCAGCGTGATACCTGTGGGTTACGGGAACGCATAGCGTCCTTTAGCCCAGGGATACATGCAAAGTGTCCGCATTTCACAGGATGGGAAGTGTGAGCCTGAAAGTGCGTTCTTTAAGGCAGAGAAGTAGTGAGTGCTAATTGATGTTGTGCTTTTGGAGAGATCGCCTTTAGGTTTGATGTTGAGCAAACCTGGGGACGCAGACAGATTAAATCTGCGCTTTATCGGACCAATCAAAAAATATCATTAATGCGGTATACTCTTCCGTTGTAGGTGACTGTGTCGCCGGCAACCTTGCCCTTCATGAAGATATAAAGCGGACTGTGTACAGACAAACCGATAAAGGGTTCACCATCGACGTTGAACTGTTCGATACTTACAGATATATAAAAGGTCGCCACATTCGTGACCACTGCCGCACCTGGTTCAACACGCGCTGTCGTTTCATCTGCCGAATGCTCCAGGAACATCAGTTGTTTCATCTCATCTTCTGCAAAACGAAGGGCTTCAGTTAGTCCCGTTGCCTCTTCCATCTGCATCGTCACATGGGATTGTTCGTTGCTGTCGTAGCTTTCTTCATTGCCCAACCCTTCCGTAACCAATAACGCTTCCAATCTTTTCCGGAAATCATTAATCAGCGATTGCTGCTTGGAGATACACGCCTCAAGCATCCGTTTCTTAAGTGCAGCTTTTTCAATTTTAGTTCTCATGAGTGCAAAAAATCCTGAAGATTTGTTTTTTATAAGAGTACAATTATCGTTCCAGACCAATAGATATTATCATTACCGATTCTGGCAGTGAGGTTGGTTTGTACAAGTAAATCTCGAACAACAAACAATGATTTTAAATGACGGTGGTGACCATCCTGCTATGATCTTTGTCATTCTGCTGACAAAATCAGGGATTCTGCCGCGACCTGACAAAAATCATGTTTTTGGCTGACTGCTCTCAAGTAAATTCGATGACCGTGACGCTATTTTTGGCCATAATCAAACTATTCAGGCAATGAAAAAGATACTCGTACCCTGCGATTTTTCGAAACCAGCGATTAACGCTTTTCGGTTCGCTATAGACCTGGCAGCGCAGTCAAAGGGCGTAGTGCATCTGATGAATATAGTGGAACTGCCGGTTCTGCATGATACGACTATCATGCCGGTGTTGAACTTTGAAGCTGAATTGCTTCACGAGCTAAAGGAAAAGGCCGAGAAAACTTTCTCTAAGTTGAAAACCAAATATGGCACTGACGGCGTCAAGGTCGTGGAGGAAGTGGTTTTTGGCTCGGTCTCACGGGAGATCCTTGACTTCGCAAAAGCCGGGAAGTTCGACCTCATCGTAATGGGTTCCCATGGCGCAACAGGTATAAGAGAACTTATTGTGGGATCGAACGCCGAAAAAATTGTACGCAAATCGCCGGTTCCAGTTCTGGTTGTAAAGGATTATTCCAAAAAGGCGATAAAAAGCATCGTGTTCCCAAATACGCTGGAGACTGAACATCAGGAGGATCTTACCATGAAAGTAAAGGCGCTCCAAAGTTTCTTCAAGGCGCATTTGTATATAGTTTGGATAAATACGCCGCTTACCTTTTCGTCCGATTCGGAAACATTTAAACGTCTGGAGGCTTTTGCAAAAAGATATATGCTCAAGGACTACTCGACGCATGTGTTTAATCACAGGGATGAAGAAACAGGAATTCTTGAGTTTACAAATGAGGTGAAGGGTGATATTATCGCAATGGCTACGCATGGAAGGAGAGGCATCAGTCATTTGCTTAACGGCAGTCTTGCTGAAGATGTCGTCAATCACACAAAGGGACTGGTGTGGACGTATTCATTAAAAAATGAAGAAGTTGACGCGTAGTAACAGATACAAGCAACTTCACTGATGTCCATAGCTATAATCGAAACGGTAAAGTGCTTTCATTGCGGAGACCAGTGTGAAGAGCCGGTCTGCTTCAATGACAAGGTATTTTGCTGCGACGGATGTAAAACAGTATTTGAAATTCTCAATGCAAACAACCTTTGCGAATACTACCAGCTGGACGGCTACTCCGGTTCATCGTTGAAGAACATTCAACGGGGATCCTTCAGTTATCTTGACGCCGTTGATGTTCGTAAAAAGCTGGTGTCCTTTGAATCTGCAAATTTGTCGAAGGTAACGTTCTATGTTCCAACCATTCATTGTGTCAGTTGTATTTGGTTGCTGGAAAACCTCCGGAGACTACATTCCGGAGTACTTAAAGGTGAAGTGATCTTCGGACGTAAAACCATCAGTATTGATTTCGACCCCGGTAAGGCTAAGTTGTCTGAAATAGCTGACTTGCTTTCATCGTTGGGATATCCGCCCGTCATAAGCGTGGACGATAATAAGAAGAAACCTGAGAAGCCCGCTTTCGACAGGTCGCTGGTTTATAAGCTGGCCATCGCTGGCTTTTGCTTCGGTAACATCATGTTGTTTAGTTTTCCTGAATACCTGGGTTTGGATGAGCACGATGAATTTTTAAAGCCGATATTCTCGTGGCTGAACCTTGCTCTTTCAATACCGGTATTCTTTTACAGCGCCTCTATCTATTTCACGTCGGCAATTGCCAGTTTCAGGCAAAAGCAAATAAATATCGACGTGCCGATCGCAGCTGGCCTTGTTGCGCTTTTTGCACGAAGTAGTTACGACATCATCACCGGTTTCGGTCCTGGTT
>DASVBA010000145.1:0-5997 GCA_036376095.1 Chryseolinea sp. | reverse complement strand
AACCAGTTTTTCCAGCAATTCCTTGAATTCAGGCGTATCGTAATTGGCAGCACCGCGTTCGCTCGCAACAATTCGGCCTTCGGGATCGATCACAAACGTCGATGGGATCATCCCTACCTGAAGTTGATTAGGCAAAATGCTGGCCGGCATGTACACTGGAAAAGTGTACTCTTTATCCTTTATATAACCTTTGACCTTGTCGGCATCCCCTTGGCGGTCAATGGAAAGCATAATGAATACGATCTTCTCGTTATCGACCTGGTTATAAAGATTTTGAATAGAAGGCATCTCCATTCGGCAAGGACCGCACCACGTCGCCCAAAGATTAAGGAAGATGGTTTTGCCTTTGAATTCCTTAACATCAGTCACGTTGCCGTTCATATCCTTGATGGTGAAATTATAGTTGAATTTTTTCGCCACGGCTGGTTCTTCAACAGCGGCATCCATTACACCTGTTTCCATTAATGCGCGTCCGGTGAGAATTGAAATTCCGGATAAGGCACCCGTATACCTCAGAATGAGCATCACAGCGATAAAAACAACCCAGGGTTTTATGTAATTCCAGGCCTTACGGAGGCCTTCAGCACCAAATAAGTTATCAATTTTAGCCATGGTCAATAATAAAGCGGTTACCCAAATGTCGCTATTTTAATTAATTTCGAAAGTTAATGGCTTTAACATGAGCAAACTTGCCCTAATCAAGTTAATAATTCTTCTTCTTTTTATTTTCCCCTCGGCGCACGGACAAAAGGTCAAGTACAAAGACATCTTTGGACTTCTCAATACCAAGCAATTCGAGTCAGCTGAGCCGTTCCTTAAGAGCTACCTGAAGGAAACAACGGATAATCCCAATGCATTCCTTTACATGGGAATAATTTATCAGGAAAAATCGGCCAAGGATGACATCCTTAAGAACACAAAGCGAACGATAGGCGATATAGATTCCGCGATCCTGTATTATGACAAGGCCTACAAATCGATTACCGAAAAAGAGATCAAACGAAACAGCGAATACTACCAGGCCTATAACCGACGGGACTTGAGGACGGGTGAGTTTGGAGTGAGACTCACCGACATTCAATTCGACCTGGAAAAGAGGATGGAGGGGCTTCGGGAAAGAATTGACCGGATTAAGATGGTCAAGTATTATTTTGTTCTTGCCGACAGCATGTACAAGAAGGCTAATGCTTTATACACGTCAATCCATACGACGTATCCTGGCGAGCGTGAATTCTACCTTAGGGGGGACGAAAATCTGGTGAAGAGTCTTACGGTGTTGTCAACTCGTTTTGATTCTTGTTTAAAGGCGTTCGACAATTATAAATCCAGCTCATCAAACGTCGGAAAGACGGGATATAACCAGACGCTTGCGCTTACCGATATCGTTGACTTTAAGAACGACGGTTTGTCGCCCGCTGATTTCTACAAGGATGATCTCAAAATATGGGACTACAAAAAATTTTCCGATAAAGCGCGACAGGCAATTGAAAAGGAGATCATTCCGATGCGTGAACACCTGGTATCCTACGACATTGAAATCAACAAGCTACGCGAAAAACTAAGTAATGATTCGATCTCGGTTAAAAGCGACCTGCATTCTCTCATAGACAAGCTCTTGATGGATCAATTGAAGAGGTACGACCAGGAGCCACTGCCAATGGAGGTGTTTACCCTGAAGATCGCTGATCTTGAATATCGTTCAACCCTTCTGGAGAACAAGGCCAAACACGATTCAACCAATGTGCACGTTGGTTTAAAAATGCTTAACCGCGAGTTAACATACCTCAATAAACTCGATAGCACCGCTGCAAAGCTAATGGCGGACGACCTTGACAAAAGGGCGCTTGATTATGATTACTTTGTAAAGAATACTTACAGCTCCACGGCGGTGTTAAAGAGTTATATAAAAGGACTGAAGGACTACGCGGAACGTGAGAAAAAAATAAAAGATGCCGAGTTTGCGAAACGCAGGGAAACTTTGCGATGGCTGCTTAACGGTGCCGATTCAATACCGTTGTTCACCGAGCATTCCCGGTCCAAATTCAAGCCGCTGGTTGTCATTGATGAAAAATATACGGCCGGCCTTCAGTATGCCGATTCATTAAATCCTACAGGCTACTTCTATACCATAAGTCCTTCAAGGGTTCCGGATGTGAAAGTTCTATTTCCCGTTGAGAAGCCAATATTCAAAGAAGCGAGATTGCTTTCGTCAAAGGCATTGACTTTTTCTGATGCTGCAGGTCAGATCTTTTTTGTCCTGGTTTATTCGGACAAAGGCACCGAGAATAAGTATTCAGCAACGCTTGCAAAAATTTACCGGTCGGATGGTCTGGCGTGGAGTATGAATTACGAACTTCCTTTTATTCCCCGTGAGATATCATTCAAGGCAGATTCAGGCGAGCTGGTCATTCGAGGGGACGACAATCAACAGAATACAATGGATAAGAATGGAAAAATGGTAAGGTAATTAAGCACCCACCAGTTTTTTCCAGTCGCTGAAACGCATGTTGATGCGCAGCTTCATTTTCTCATAGTTCTCCCAGCTATCGGTCACGTGGTAAATCGAAGGAAGGGTCTTGACCAGAATCTCGTCGTAGTCGTTTCGGTAAAGTCCACCTCCATAATAATAATATGTGAACATGTTACCCTGGCGGTTGAACAGTTCGAAGCCCAGGTATCCGTCCCAAATTTCGCTGAGGATAGTGCAGGAGATCTCTCTTCTTTTGAAGCGAAAGATCTGATTGGACGCTTCGTCTTCAAAATATTCTGAATAAAGACCAGAATCGATAACCCAACCGAGATACATACCAATGTGCACATAGGCCTGTTCAATGGGTAATGAGTCGGGGAAGTTTCCGAGAAAGTGACTCTTTGCGTTATCGTAGATGGTCTTTTGGATATCCGCCTTTTTTTCCATGTAACAATGTTAAATCGGATTGGGCACTAAAACAAACAAAATTCGGCCATTTTCTGGACCGTGTACCATTGTACCATTTTTATTTAGTTTGCTCTTCACGAGTACTAATAAAAGAAAAGGTAACCCACAAAAATTCCACCGATAACACCGGCGAGGTCAGCGATCAATCCACCCGTAACAGCATATCTGGTGTTGCGTACTCCTACGGATCCAAAGTAAAGCGCCAATAAGTACAACGTTGTTTCTGCACATCCTCTGAAAACGCTCGACAAGTTTCCTACAAAAGAATCGGGGCCGTAAACTTTTGATATTTCAATCATCATTGATCGTGCACCCTGTCCACTTAGCGGCTTCAATAAGGCTACCGGCAATGCAGGCACGAATTCGGAATTGATACCAGCTGCGTCAAGGCTCCATGCAATTCCCTGTTCGATATAAGTAAGGGTACCTGAAGCACGAAACACACCGATGCCAACAAGTATTCCCACCAGGAATGGTATTATCTTCACAGACGTCGCAAAGCCTTCCTTCGCTCCCTCGATAAAAGTTTCGAACACGGGTATTTTGCTCTTCAGCCCCAGAACAATAAATCCGA
This sequence comes from Chryseolinea sp., assembly GCA_036376095.1. Taxonomy (GTDB): domain Bacteria; phylum Bacteroidota; class Bacteroidia; order Cytophagales; family Cyclobacteriaceae; genus Chryseolinea. The sequence continues at coordinate 2,485 of DASVBA010000145.1, read as the reverse complement.
CTATAATGGAGAAAATAATGACGCCAGTTAGAATAGTAGACTGTAATTGTATCTCCTCCGACGACAGACCCGCAAAGTAGTAGACCATTCCTGAAACAACCACCAGCGTTCCGAAAATGTAGGCAAGTATAACCCGATCAAAAAGATTGATCTTTTGCCGGATGCAGACGTAAAGCAACCCCACGAACGTCGAGCAGAAAGTAGCGATGAGTGTAGGAATAAAGATACTTGTCGGATTAACAGAGTGCAACATAGCTCTATCCGCCATAATCGATATTGGTATAACTGTCAATCCCGAAGCGTTAAGAACAAGGAACATGATTTGCGAGTTGGATGCGGTATCCTTGTTGGGATTGATTTCCTGCAATTCATTCATTGCTTTTAATCCTATCGGTGTTGCTGCGTTGTCCAGCCCAAGGATGTTCGCGCTGAAGTTCATGATGATTGAGCCCGTAGCCGGATGGTTTTTCGGGATCTCAGGAAATAATCTGGAAAAGAAAGGACCAACTATCTTCGACAACAACGGGACCATACCACCTTTTTCGCCGATCTTCATCAACCCGAGCCACAACGACATTACTCCGGCAAGTCCGATCGAAATTTCAAAGCCGGTCTTTGCGAGGTCGAACGTGGATTGAAGCATCGCCGGGAAGACGGTAGTGTCTTGAAAGACAACCAACCTAATTAAAGCGACAACGAAAGCGATCAGGAAGAATGAAACCCAGATGTAGTTAAGGATCATGCCGGAAGTTTATCGATCCAACAATGTACGTGGTCAAGCGATGTTTACCAAATTCAGAATGTGACATGCCGCCAGCCCGGCTGTTTCAGTCCGTAAACGGTTTGATCCCAGGCTGACCTTCCGAAAATTCTTTGTCATGGCTAACTCAATCTCACTCCTTGAAAAGTCTCCTTCGGGACCAACCAACACCACATAATTCGAATGAGGTTGTGCTACCTTTTTAAGGTGCTCGGGGTTTTTGGCATCGACATATGCGATAAATTTCGATGACGCTTCAGCCTCATTAACAAGATCTTTAAAAGCGATTGGACCATCGACCGGTGGGAGTTTCAGCCTGAGTGATTGTTTCATGGCACTGATCGCAATCTTTTCCAGCCGGTCTATTTTGAAGTGACTGTGTTCAGTGTGTTCGCACATCATTATTGTTATCCTGTCGACGCCGAGTTCAACTGCTTTTTCTACAAACCACTCAAGGCGGTCAGCATGTTTAGTAGCGGAGATGGCGATATGAATACTGAATGATTTTTCAGTTTCCGCTTTGGTTTCGTGAATTTCAAACTGGCATTCACCGGGATCGGCCCGAGTGATGAGTGCCTCATACAAGAAGCCCTTCCCGTCGGTAATATAAATTTTGTCTCCGCCTTTTTTCCGAAGAACTTTGGTGCAATGCTTGGATTCAGTAGGATCGAGGTGATGTACTCCCTGTTGTATCGCAGGTTGATAAAACAAGTTCACACGCTAGGCGTATTGCTGATGAAGTTTTTCAACCAACGAAATGTATTCCTCCATGGCTTGCTCTTTTGATTTACCCTTGAGCTCAGACCACGCATCGTATTTCGCTATGGCTTTGAAGTCAAAACCACCGGGCCTTTCGCCGGTCGCATCACCTTCAGTAGACTGCTTATATAAAGAATACAGCTGCAGCAACTCCTCGTTGGTGGGTCGCTTCGTAAGCTGCTTTGATCGTTCTACGGCGCTTTCAAATTTTTGTAAGTCCATTGTTCTTTCTCTTGTTGTCCGGTATGTTACCGGCTTCCCATTTCTTTGTAGGGCCGCTGCGTGGCTCCCGTATATACTTGCCGTGGTCTGCCAATTGGCTCTTTGTTTTCACGCATTTCCTTCCACTGACCAATCCAGCCGGGAAGGCGACCCATTGCAAACATTACTGTAAACATTTCTACCGGGATGCCTAGAGCACGGTAGATAATGCCTGAATAGAAATCGACGTTGGGGTAGAGTTTACGTTCGATGAAGTAGGGATCCTTCAGTGCTGCCTCTTCCAGCTTCAGTGCGATCTCGAGGACCGGATCGTTAACGCCTAGTTTTTTCAACACGTCGTCTGCTGCTTTCTTGATTATCTTTGCACGAGGATCGAAGTTCTTATATACCCTGTGACCGAAACCCATGAGGCGGAAGCCGCTATTCTTATCCTTCGCCTTGTTAATCCATTTTTCCGTGTCGCCCCCATCTTTCCTGATGTTTTCGAGCATCACGATCACCTCCTGATTAGCGCCGCCGTGCAACGGTCCCCACAGCGCATTAATTCCTGCAGATATGGAAGAATAAATGCTTGCTTTTGAAGAACCTACAATTCTCACCGTCGAGGTAGAGCAGTTTTGCTCGTGGTCGGCGTGGAGAATTAGAAGCTTGTCGAGGGCAAGGGCAACTGCAGGATCAGTTTCATATTCTTCTGCCGGCAGAGAGAACATCATTTTGAGAAAACGCGATGTGTAATCCAGCTTA
>DASVBA010000134.1:0-16146 GCA_036376095.1 Chryseolinea sp. | reverse complement strand
TGTCACTAATCCGATTCTATCATCTACAAGAAGAAATTCCGTTTTCAATTCTTCACACGTTTTCTTAAGATCTGTCAGGTCGTCCTTCTTCCACAAGCAAACCTCCAATACATCACGATTCAGAAAAGTCGGAAGACCATTAAAACCGAATATTCTACTTTTTGGAAGCGTATCCACAAGGTGAACGAGCTCACCGAGACTTACTTTGCAGGTGTTTAAAAAGACTTTGGTTGTGTGCTCGCAATAAATTTGAAACTGATGTGGCTCTTCATCCACAATGAAATCAAAAACGAGGCTATTACTTTGTAAAAATTTCTCTGCATCCCTGTGTTCTTCAACCCAGGAATATTCATGCTTGTCTCCGAATTTCTGACGGCACTCCTGGAGATTTCTCTGCTCGCCAATAACTAAAATGTTCATTTGCTAAGGCAAATTCGTAAAACGATTCTTACTTTTGATTACTGCTAAATTAATTTTTAAAGTTCATAATCATGTTAAAATCTGCTGTTTATTCCGAAAATGCGCCTGAACCGATCGGACCTTATAGTCAAGCTATCCAAGCCGGAAATATGCTTTTCGTGAGTGGCCAGATTGCAATTCAAAAGTCTACGGGCCAGCTGGTCCTTAGCAATATCGAGGAAGAAACTATTCAAGTGATGACTAACATTCGGGAAATACTGACTGCCGCCGGTATGGATTTCTCCAACGTAGTCAAGAGCTCGATCTTTATGAAAGACATGAATAACTTCCCAAAGATCAATGAAGTATATGGCCGTTATTTTAAAGACAACGCGCCCGCCCGCGAGTCCATTGAAATAAGCCGGCTGCCCAAAGATGTAAATGTTGAAATATCCTGCATAGCAGTGAAGTGATTACCTTGACTCCACAGAAGACGAAGACGCTGGTTTTACCATTGACTGCTCATGAAGTTTTATTCCGTCTGGATGTCGCTACCAATCCGCCCAGTAAGTCACCTCACAAGTTTACCCCGTTGATGGGACGGGTCGGAGAGGACCGCTTTCAGCTTGCGTTAAGAGCAAGAAGGCCCAATGGATTTGTCCCTATCGCTACCGGAAAAATTGAAAAGACGTCGAACGGCTGCCTTATCTTTTTGACGTATACGCTAATGCCGTCCACCCGATTTTATCTTATGTTCTGTAGTCTGATAATCATACTGTGTGGTGGATTTGCTGCTTTCCTTTACAAGAATATTTTTCCTTGTCTTCTGGCGGCAGCCGCTGTGGGGATCATTCATATGATTGCGTGGGCAAACTTTAAATTACATCGAAAACCACTTCATAATCAGCTACTAGAGGTCCTTGAATAGCGTTTTGCCGGGTAAATTTGGAAATTTAACAATCGGACTTAAATTTGCACTCCTTAAACCACACAGTCACACAACACACGGTATTTTGCGGGAGTAGCTCAGTTGGTAGAGCACGACCTTGCCAAGGTCGGGGTCGCGAGTTCGAGTCTCGTTTCCCGCTCAGAGTCGTTATCAGGTAACCGTTGTCCGTAATCCGGATGACGTGCGAAAGTGTGAGATCAGGCTCACACTTTTTTATTTATGGGTATTACGGTTACGGCTTACGATTAACGTTTCCCTGCCCGGGTGGTGGAATTGGTAGACACGCAGGACTTAAAATCCTGTGAGCAGTAATGCTTGTACGTGTTCGACTCCCGTCCTGGGTACTTTTCGTTGTGCGTTATGTTTTATGTTTATGTTTTGCGATCGCAGGTTGTTGATCGGTTCTATGTCGGTTATTCTGAAGATCCCGATCGAAGGTTATCTGACCACAACTCCGGGAAAGTCAAGTCTACACGCAACTTCAGGCCTTGGAGGAAAATTTACCTGGAGGAATTTCAAACCGAACTCCTTGCCATTCGAAGGGAGCGCTACATCAAATCCATGAAAAGCAGAAAATTTATTCAAGAATTGGTTGACACGTCCCGATTGCATCGGGATGAGCAGTAATGCTTGTACGGGTTCGACTCCCGTCCTGCTTGCCCGTCGAAGGTTTCCGTAGACGGGGGTACTTTCCTCGTTGTGTGGTATGTTCCACATTTATGTTTTGCAGTCGCAGGTCGTTGATCGGTTCTATATCGTTTATTCTGAAGATCCCAATCGAAGGTTATCTGACCACAACTCTGGGAAAGTCAAGTCTACACGTAACTTCAGGCCCTGGAGGAAAATTTACCAGTAGGAATTTGAAACTGAACTCCTTGCCATTCGAAAAAAATGCTGGCTTCACTTGCTGAAGGGCCTCCCGAAGGTGGGCTAGGAAATCTTTCATCATCCTGTTAATATTAGCAGCTATGAAAAAACCCATTGTTACGATTCGTGTCGGCGTAAAGGATGACCTGCCGCGCGTTCTTGAACTGATAAAAGAATTAGCCGAGTTTGAGAAGGCTCCCCACGAAGTGATCAACACCGTCGAACTAATGGAAGAGGATGGTTTCGGAGCTAACCCAATATTCGGGTTGTTTGTCGCCGAAGTGGACGGTCAGATCATCGGAATTTCCCTGTACTACTGGCGCTACTCCACCTGGAAAGGTAAACGTTTATACCTCGAAGACATCATCGTTACAGAAAATATGCGAGGACAAGGAATAGGTAAGCTCTTATTCGACAGAACTATGCAGCATACTCTTGATGAAAATTGTTCAGGAATGATGTGGCAGGTTCTGGATTGGAATGAGCCTGCTATTAACTTCTATAAGAAATACGGTTCTAAGCTTGACGGCGAATGGATTAACTGCACTCTTGAGAGACAACAGATCGAAATTCTTCTGAAAAAAGAAGAGCCCGACCGAACTTGACAAGGATTTTGCCTATCAACGTGTCTGGAATTTCCGAAATAATTTTTCGGTGTTCATTCGGTCGGGTCCAGCAATTAGTTAATACAACGATCAGACACCAACATCCAATATTGCCCACACCGGAACGTAATAGCCTCCCTTCAGGATAACAAAGTCATCCGCATAATCAATGAGGTCTGATTCTGTCTCGATCTTTTCTCCGTTAGGAAGTTGCATATATACGCTGATGGGAACATGTTCGCTGTTGCTGATAATCATAGCACGTTGAAGCTTGCCTGCCCTCCATTCTTTTTCTTCGTTATTTTTCAATACGTCTTTGGATCCAAAATATAGGAGCCTCACATCTGATGGATTTATTAATCGTGCATCTTTCATAACAATAAAAACTAAAAGTTGAGAAAATAGAAATTGTTGCAAGAATGGGTCTTGCATCTGCAGTAATGACAACAATCATCCTGCCAATAGAAAAGATCTCGTTCTAATTCCGAAAGACCCTGAAGATAAGGTAAGCCTTTACAGACTTACGGACCAATGTGGATGTGTTCTGTATTTTCTGTGGCAGGCTATGGAACCTTGTGAAAGAAAAGGATCCAATTGTTACCAGCGAATGATCATTATTCTCCTGTTCAATTATCCCCAATTTGGGCGCGATAGCAACGGTCACATTTTCATGCGCAGCCCGGTACTGTTGAACGTCAGACGTATACGTCTTATGGCCAAATGTGGCCAGGCTTGCCCACAGAATTATTCCGCTTAAGAAAAATGCGAATACCCTCCGTTTCATTTTTTTTTCACCTCTGTGAGAGGTAACGTAATTTAAGATTTTTTATGCGTATATCCAGTGGAAATCCGCTAAAACCCCAGGCTAAACTTCCTCAAGAAGGGTCATAAATGCCACGTGCTTATCGCGAAATCGTGTGCGGAGTTGTTCTAAAAAGGTTGGGGCAAATTTGTCAAAATATGTGGTCACGTGATTTATCGTGTGTGCAAAGTACTGGATACTGTAAGACACCCCGCCGTCATCCTGATCGTGCAGGACCTTGTAAATTTTGAACTCTACAAACATGCCGGTCTCCATAATTTTTGGAATGTGCTCCGCCTTTACCCAGGCAAGCCATTCCTTCTCAACATCCTTATCAATTCCAATCGTTACGTTATAGAGAAACATGTTACAAAGGTATCGCAGTTTCAATTCTTAGCAAGGTGGGGCGCTGCGTTGTACCCACACAAATTTACCCCCGCCGCAAACAATTTTGCCACACTTCGTTGTAACTTATGCTCTCCTTTCTGATTTTAGAATAAATACTTATCAATCCACTTATGAAAAACTTCTCGGTCCTACTATTGGTGTTCACAAGCGTCGCAGCAGTGGCACAAACACTTTCCGTCGAGCAAAGAGTTGTAAAAACTGAAGAATCGGAGGATGTGGACTCCTGGACTGCCCGCCTTGATCAGGACATGGAAAGTTGCATGGATTCCTATAGTGATTTTATTAAGGAAACATTCAAAACGAAAGTTGAAAAACGAGGTAAGAATATTCTCGTAGCGGTAAAGACCCAGTTTCCTGAATTATCAGATCTCCGACTAGACCAGCGTGCAATTTTCGCTGTCGAGTCTTCTGGCACCTCCGTATCCCTTACATTTAGTCCTGGCTATGATATTCACTTCGGAAAGGATCAGTACAAGGCAGAGTTCGCCAAAGGGGAAACATTCGCGAAAGGTTTTGTGCGCTATCATTATCAGACTTATTATGAAGCTCAAATAAAAACAATTCAGGATAAGATTAAGAGTCTCCAGAATGACATAGACTCAAACTCAAAAAAAACTGATAAGAATAATAAGGCGATCACCGACAATAAAACAGATGGGGAAACAGAAAAGACAAGATCAAAAAATGAGAAAATGATGAGGCAAAATGAACAATACACCGCTGAGTCTGCATCAAAAAGAACTCAGATAACGGACCTGGAAGCCCAACTATCAAAATTCAACCAGGCACTGCAAAAGACCCTTGACTACAAATAATTACGAAAGAAGAGTAAGTACTGAAAAGAAATGGAAAGTGCTTCCGGCAAGGACAAACATATGCCAAATGCCATGAAAGTATCTTACTTTATCCTTGACAAAAAAGACAACGCCAATTGAATAAAAAGCGCCGCCCGCAATCAAGAGGATAAAACACTCAGCTGATGTAGCGGAGAATACGGGCTTAATGAAAAAGAGTACAACCCACCCCATTGCAACGTATAGGGCAGTCGATAGAAATTCGTATTTACCCGTTGAGAATACCTTTAGAACGATGCCAGCTGCCGCGCATGTCCATACAATTCCGAACAACGTCCATCCAACCCACCCGTTCAAGACGGTAAGACAAAACGGGGTGTATGTCCCTGCGATGAGAATGAATATGGCCATGTGATCAAATTTTCGGAACAGGCTTTTTAGCCACATTCCGCTGAACGCGTGATACAAGGCTGAAATGGTGTAAAGCAATACCAGCGCTGAACCGAAGATGGCAAAGCCGGCGATGTGCCATGGAGTCCCCTTAATAGAGGACATCACGACCAAAACTACCACCCCTGCAATGGCCAGAAGTGCCCCAATTCCGTGGGTAATTGCGTTGAGAATTTCTTCCTTATAAGTCAGACTCCCTTTAATCATAATTTTTTTAAACGTCGGTTACTAAGTTGGCCCAAACCGGGATATAGCCTCGAAATAAGAGTATTTTTTAAAAATGACCTCAAGATTAGCGTTTTTAGCCGTTTTTTTTCTGTTCCTTTCGACGGTTGTCGTCAAAGGGCAGTTCGCGGCAACTCAATCTTCGGCAATTGTCAATCATTTCGTAGACGTTAATAAGTCAATAAGCATTCAGGTTGGCCGCCCTGACTTCAAGCACGCCACCGTGCCGCCCATGCACCTTAACGTAACCTCGGTACCGGGCGATCCACTTTGGACTGGCTCTGTTTCTGCACAGTCATTCAATAATGGGAAGTTTGGCCGGTTTTACTGCTGGGATGCTCAGGGCAACCTTCGCAGCTCTTACCTGTTCGTTGATATTTCCGGTAAAAAAAAGCGGGGTCTAAAGCTGGTCTTTCCCAGGCACAGGCTTCTCCTTGAAAATAAGAACAGGATTGTGTTCTAATTACGCTCCGGCTACGTAGTCGTTCAGATAATTAAAGCTTTCGGTTAATGTGCCATCCTTGGCGATGGTAGCTCTTTCAATAATTCCTTCCGGATCATCTATAAAAAGCGGTTTAAGAATTCGATCGATAAGATCCTTTCCGAACTCTTCTGATGCACTACGAGGTAGTTCGCAGGGTAAATTATCTACGGCCATCACTGTAACAAAGTGTTCGTTGGAAAGGGGGGACTGGACGGAATCCGTGCGTGGATCATAATCATAAATGGGATTATCGATGCTGCTTGCCTTTTTAGTGCTGGGGATTGAGCCCTCAATGTCACACGTTATGTCAGCGATAATCTTAATCTTGAATTCCTTTGCCAGCATGTCGTTTCTTGTGAACAATACGGGGGCGTCAGGATTCCAAAATGCACCCGCCATAAGCAGGTCAGCAACTTTCGTGAAATCAGAAAAATTAGACTGATAACGGTTGGGATGCTGGTGGAACTCTTCCCGGTTGAAGTGGCCCCCTTGTATTCTCGTGTGGTAATCAGCACTACTGAGTTGAACGTAAACAGGCTCATCGAATTGCCGGTTTAGAAAATCTGTCGGACTAACTTTACGGATGCCGGCAGTATCCAATGTTTCCATTGCTCCTCTTCCAACCCGACCGGCACCCGTCAGGATAATCTTTACGGCCGGCAGAACGACTCTACGCAACTCCAGCTTTAAATCGTTCACATCAAAACATTCGTAGGCCCTTCTCAGCTTAAAACCTCCAAAGCGCTGGCCATACGTCCACAAACCGTTATAAGCTCCAACGATCCCCGCGTATCTGCCGAACGCTACGAGGCGGTTCCCCTGTTTGTCTTTTAATGCTTCGTAATCTATCAGTCTAATCCTTTTCCTGATAATCTCCTGGAGAAGCTTTCTGTTATAGGGCTGTTTCTTGATCGTGTGGGAAAAAAACAGATACGTCTTGTTTTCAATTAGCTCGGCGATCGGGACTTCTTTTATACCCATGAGTATATCACACTGATCCATTTTTGAAAGGATCTCTGCCCCGACATCTTCATACTCTTTATCGTTGAAGCACCTAACCGTGCTCGCCTGACAATAAACTTTGACATTGGAAAAACGTTGGGTGATCTCTTCCACTTGTAGCGGAGTGAATGGCACTCTTTTATCGGGAGGCATCTTGCCCTCACGAATCAAACCTACTTTAATCGTATGCATGTTACTCTTTACAACAAAGCTAACATTGCCGCCGCGATACTCAAATCTTGAGCGTTGGTGTCAAGAGGGTTTTGATATTCGATTGAACCGCCTTGGCCTGCATAATATGACGTTGTTCATGCACCACAACAAACTGCAGGGCATCGCCAAGATTCATTCTGAGAATCTTGAAGAACTCAACGGAAACTGAAACTTTATTCAAGTCAACGTTCGAAGCATCTTCAAGAATATCCGTAAGTTCCTGTTGATTTCTAAGAAACTTGTAAATGACTTCTTTTCTCAAAGAACCTTCAATTGGATTCATCCTTGTGAAGGTCTTATGTTTTGCTTTGTTGTCGGGATGCATCATAGCAATGAATTTCCTTCCCATCCAGGTCGATTTTGCTTCGTGAGCAGAAGCTTGCTTCCCTCGGGCAATTGCCTTCTTGATTTCGGCGTGATAATAAGTCGAATATCTGTTGAGGTGTTCGAGACAATCTAGGATGCTCCACTTTTTGGGATGTTCCCTCCAGTTTAGATCAGACTCTGGCAGGGATTCAAATTCCCTGGCTGCCTCAATTATTGCCAATACGTCCTTGTGAAGTTTACCAAGAAGATCGTTCGTTGTCATAAAGTGATTTTTTGACAAATCTATGGGCGTATGCCTTGGGAAACATTGATTAAAATCAAGATTCCTCTAAGCCGGTCGAATTCTACTTAATGTTTCAGGAGTCATCCTTAAATAGGATGCAATGTATTTTCTTGGAATAGTTTGAAAAATGTGGGGACTTCTTTTTATAAGTCGGTGATAGCGCTCCTCGGGTGTGAAGGTGAGCATTTCTACTTCGCGTTCGATCTTTCCGATCAAAGCTTCTTCCTCCAGCATCCTCCATGCGCGTTCTATGCTTCGAAAGGTGTCAAAGAGCAAATAGAAATCGCTTCGACCGATTGCCATCATCTCAGTCTTTGCCAGTGCTTGAATATAATATTCGGATGGTCTATTCAGAATAAATGATGGGTAGGAGCACATTAGATTATTCGTGTGAACAAAACCGACACAAATCTCATCCTCTCCATTGGGAAAGTATATTCTCATACTTCCGTTAAGAACAAAAAACAAATTCGATTCAGTCTGACCTTTTGTTATCGCGAAATCATTACGTTTCAATTCAACACGTTGGTCCCATTTAGCGAGCAACGCTGAAAGTTCTTCGTCCTTAAGCCTGACCTTTGAGTTGAAAATTTGCGAAAGCTTTTCCTGCCAGTCGATCATCGGAGTTATTATCTTTCCAACAGGCCACCGAGCAGAGAGCTTGCTTCTTTACCTGAGTTTCGTCCGTAGGGAGCGAGCGCCTGGACAAGCTTGCGAATCGGCATTGATTGAAGCCAAACCTTCCCGGTGCCTCGTAGTGTCGCCAGAAAAATTCCTTCCCCACCAAAGATCATTGATCGCAGGCCTCCCGAAGTCTGTACGTCAAAGTCTATATGCGATTCGAATGCAACAACGCATCCAGTGTCAACGCGCAGCGTTTCATTGTTCAAGGTACGCTCGATTACGGTACCCCCGGCGTGAACGAATGCCCTGCCATCACCGCTAAGCTTCTGAAGAATAAAGCCCTCTCCGCCGACGAGGCCCGAGCCAATTCGTTTATTGAACGTAATAGCAACCTTGGTCCCAAATGCCGCACATAGGAATCCATCCTTTTGAACAATCAGCTCGTTACGGGGACTTTGCGCAAGATCAATTGGAATTACAGTACCAGGATACGGGGCAGAAAAAGCGACTTTAGCTTTCTTCCTCCCATTGTTTGTAAAATGGGTCATGAAGATCGACTCACCGGTCAAAACACGGGAGCCGACTGACAGTAGCTTATCAAAAAGACCCTGATTGGGATTCGATCCATCACCCATTTTTGTCTCAAACTGAATACCATCCTCCATGAATAGCATCGCTCCTGCTTCAGCGATAACGGTTTCCATCGGGTCGAGCTCGATCTCTACGATTTGAATACTCTCACCTTTGATCTGATAGTCAATTTCGTGTGATCTTGCCATGTGCCTGGGAATTGTTTATTTATAGGAGTCAAACGTATCAAACTCCGGCGTGTTGCAACGTTCCGAATAACAGGAGACCTATTTTTCCGCTCGTGCGGCGTATCCGTTACTTCTTCTTCTTCACTCCCTTTTTCAACTCGTCGTAATCGTCTCTTTCGGCCAATTTCTTGTCGTCGACATTTTTGTCCAGAAACTCGTTGAGCTTTTCGATATTCATATTTGCCTTGATCTCGCCAAACTGATCAATAGTTATGTCCAAACCCTGCAGATCCTTGTGCACACGTGGCTTTGGCTTATTTGAAGTTTTCTTTTGCTTCTTGGTCATGATCAAAGTTACGGAACAAGTTCTTTTAAAGTAAGGGTCCAAAAAAAATAAGGATGACATTTTAGTGAATGTCATCCCGGCGACTCGTGTGGTATTTTTTCTAAGCGACTTTGACCTTCAGCTTATTGAGCGCAAAATCGATTCTGCTCACGACTTCATCCTTGCCAATAATTTCCATGATCATCATTAGATCCAGGCCCGCTCCTGAGCCCGTCATCGACAGCCGCAAAGCCTGAAGAATTTTTCCTGTACCAATTCCCAGGCTTGCCGTTACCCCATCCAGGGTGGATTTAGCAACTTCCGCATTAAAAGTAGTCAGCTTGCTAACCTCGGCCTTGAATGCACCGAGCACTTTCACAGCGTCCTCGTTCCACTTCTTGCTTGCGATGGCTTCATCGAAGGTTGCTGGAGCAAAGAACAAGAACTTTCCCTGTTCCCAGAAGTCTTTGGGAAAGGTGGCCCGCTCTTTCATCACGGATGCAATTTTTTCGGCCTTGGCCCTGGAGCATACGATCTTCTCGCGACTTAGGGATTCCAGCAGGTAATCCGCAAGTACTTCATTTGGCTTTGCCCGGAGGTATTGCTGATTGAACCATTGAGCTTTGTGGATATCAAACTTTGTTCCCGCCTTACCTATTCGTTCGACAGAGAACGATTTGATTAAGTCGTCCATGGAAAATATCTCCTGGGTCGTACCCGGGTTCCAACCCAGAAAAGCAAGAAAGTTCACCAATGCTTCGGGTAGATAACCGGCCTCTCTGAATCCTATTGCTGTTTCCCCTGTGGTAGGATCAGTCCAATCCAACGGGAAAATCGGGAATCCCATCTGGTCAGCATCTCGTTTGCTAAGCTTGCCGTCGCCTGTAGGTTTTAACAACAAAGGCAGATGCGCAAACTGAGGCATATCGGCCTCCCAACCCAGATATTTGTACAGCAGGACGTGAAGCGGTGCAGATGGAAGCCATTCTTCACCGCGGATCACATGCGATATCTTCATCAAATAATCGTCCACAACATTGGCAAGATGGTAGGTCGGCATTCCATCGCTCTTCATCAATACCTTGTCGTCTATCTGGGACGAATGGACCATCACCCACCCACGAATCATGTCATTGAGACGAACTTCTTCCTTACGTGGTACCTTCAACCTTATAACGTGTGGCGTACCCGCCGCGAGCAGGGCCTTTACTTCATCATCAAGAAGTGTAAGGGAGTTTCTCATCTGCATCCGTGTAATACTATTGTATTGCGGAGATGCAACACCGGCTGTTTTAAGCCGTTGCTTCATTGCATCCAGGTCTTCTTCCGTATCAAATGCATAATACGCGTTTCCTTCATCAACAAGCTTTTGGGCATATTGCCTGTACATTGGCTTCCGTTCTGATTGGCGGTAAGGCGCATAAGGCCCTCCCACTCCAACGCCTTCATCAATGGTAATGCCCACCCACTTGAGTGACTCCAGAATGTACTCTTCCGCCCCTGGAACATACCGTGCCTGATCCGTGTCCTCAATACGAAGGATCATTGTACCATTGTTCTGACGAGCCAGCAAATAATTATACAACGCAGTTCGTACCCCTCCAATGTGCAAAGCACCTGTTGGACTCGGCGCAAATCGTACTCGAACATCTTTCATTCCACTAATTCACTTTTTGGACTGCAAATGTAAATTGAATTTAGCACTTACGGTAGAATTCTCATTGCCTTAATAACGCGCTAAATCAGTGGAAATCCCTCACAGATTCTCCAAAATGTAATCCACCATCATTGTGTACAAATGGAATTGCGTCTTCTCACCCTGAATTCCATGGTGCTTATCAGGATAGTGGAATGACCGGAATTGTTTCCCTGCATTGATCAATGCGTCCTCCAACACAATTGAATTCTGGACATGAACATTGTCATCTCCCGTACCATGAATTAAGAAAAAATTTCCGCTGAGATTTGCAGCATACGTTGACGGTGAGTTATTGTCGTAGCCGCCAGGATTCAGCTGGGGGGTTTGCAGATAACGTTCGGTGTAGATAGTATCATAAAATCGCCAGTTTGTCACCGGGGCCACCGCAATACCCATCTTAAATACTCCGGCTGTTTTGGTCATGGCGAGCGATGACATATACCCCCCATAGCTCCATCCCCAGATTCCTATCCGACTGTCATCCACATAGTCGAGCGTTGAAAGAAATTTGGCTCCAGCAACGTGATCCTCCAGCTCAAGCTTGCCAAGTTCTTTATAGGTCGACTTTTTGAATTTCTCTCCGCGGCCTCCCGTACCCCTCGGATCGACAATTGCAATCAGATACCCTCTTTGCGATAACATCTGGTGAAAGTAAAAATGACTTCCTCCAAAAGAATTGCTCACATTCTGGGAGCCAGGTCCGCTATACTGATAGATCAACACAGGATACTGCTTTGAAGCATCAAAGTTCTTCGGCTTTATCAGTTGACCCTGCAAGATCGTTCCGTCGATTGTCTTGAAACTGAACAGCTCTTTTCCCCCAAGCCCAAATTCGGTAATGGACTTCTTCAGGTCGTCGTTGTTTTCTAAGACCTTTATTCGCGAATTGTTCTTTGTTCTGTAAAGAGAGACGGTAAGGGGCTGCGAAGCGCTGCTATATTGATCGATGTAGTAGCTGCAATCCCGGCTGGCATTGATGGTATGCGTCCCAGCTCCTTCTGATAATTTAGTTTTTTTCTTTCCATCAAGCGTGATAGAATAAAAATGTCGTTCAAGTGGCGAGACTTCCGTCGACGTGTAATAAAGCGTACCAGCCTTTTCGTCCAGGCCAACAAACTGCGAAACCTCGAAATTTCCGGAAGTCAGTTGTCTTACCAGCTTGCCTCCTGTTTCATACACATAAAAGTGCTTGAAGCCGTCCATTTCGCTTGAGCAAAGGAATTGCTTTCCGTTAGCGAGATAGACGAGGTCATCAGTGAATTCAAGATCAATGTATGTATCACTCTTCTGATTCAGGACGACAACGGATTCGCCACTGGTAGCATCGGTGTGGAATAATCTCAGTTCATTCTGCAATCGGTTAAGCGTACGAACCGATAGAATATTTGGATCTTGTGTCCATATAACGCGAGGAACATAAGTGTCAACCAAAGAGCCGAGATCTGCCTTTATCTTTTTTGTACTTGCCAGATCGTAGATCCAAATTTCGATCGCCGAATTTGCCTCTCCTGCTTTCGGGTATTTAAACCTGTAGTCGTTAGGATACAGTGTTCGTCCCCACACCTGCAGGTTATATTCTTTTACAGCGGTTTCATCAAAACGGTAATACGCAAGCTTTTCTCCATTCGGGGACCAGTAAAATCCTACCACAAAACTGAACTCTTCTTCATATACCCAGTCTGTCGAGCCGTTAATGATTTCATTGAACTTTCCATCATTTGTAACTTGCACTTCCTGCCTGTTAGTTAAGTTCACAAAATATAAGTTGTTCTCCCGTACAAAAGCCACTTTGCTTCCATCGGGTGAAAACGTCGCATAACTTTGCTTGCCTCCTTCCGAAAGACGTGTAAGAGTTTTTGCTTGAATATCATAAATGTAGTATTCGCCTTTGTATGATCTCCTGTAAATGCCCGTAAAGGAAGTTAGAAGCAGGATCTTCTTTTCATCGTTGCTGAACGCATAGCTGGCAACTCTTAGTTTTGGCGTCAGAAGCGAACAATCCACAATAACTTCAGAGGAATTGTTCGCAAGATTGTACTTCACAATCCTGTTGGATTCGAGAACTGAATAGGTCTTTCCGTCTTTCATCCAGTTGATGCCATACACCTGCCTCTGAATAAACTTATTGGCGGTCGTAAAATCATCTACAGTGATCTCGCGTTGCGCGAAAAGTTCAAGTGTTGTGCAAAATGACAAGAGGATCAAATAGCGCACTTTCCTCATAGCGTTAAAAATTTTGGCAAAAATACAATTTCCTGTTTTCCGGCAAAATGACTTCACGTCCCGTAACCCTTGCACGAAAAACGGTGGCAAGAACCATCAACTGGTAAAAGCTGATTTAAGTCTTATTTTTATGAACTATACTTTCAAATTGACGGTATAAAAACAATGGCATCCACTCACGACTACGATCTTATCATTATCGGTGCGGGCCCGATCGGCCTGGCTTGTGGCATCGAAGCCAAGAAACGAGGGCTGAGTTACCTGGTCATTGAAAAAGGCTGCCTTGTAAACTCGTTGTACAACTATCCCCTGAACATGACTTTTTTTTCAACATCTGAGCGTCTGGAGATTGGGGATGTGCCATTTATATCTCATGGAGCCAAGCCAAACCGAGTTGAGGCGCTGGAATATTTCAGGCGCGTATGCACCACCTGGAATCTCAATGTCAAGCTGTATGAAAAAGTGTCGTCTATCGAGCGCACGGCTGTGGGCCAGGAGGTAACTACAACTAAAGGTACTTACTCGTGCTCTTATACCATCCTGGCGTTGGGATTTTACGATCTTCCCTACCTGTTGAACGTGCCGGGGGAAGAGTTATCAAAAGTGAAGCATTATTATGATGAGCCTCATCCTTATTTCGGCCAGAAAATCATTGTTGTTGGTGCGGCAAACTCCGCTGTAGATGTAGCGCTTGAAACCTACCGAAAAGGAGCTGAAGTAACGATGGTTGTGCGTGAGCCCGATATTTCCGAAAGTGTGAAGTATTGGGTAAAGCCTGATATAGAAAACAGGATCAAGGAAGGTTCGATAAAAGCTTATTTCAATTCCGAAATAAAACGCATCGATAATATTTCCGTTGAAATTGAAACTCCAGAAGGTATTCGGATCCTGGAAAATGACTTTGTCCTGGCTATGACCGGATATCAGCCGCCTTTTGAATTCATGGAAGCATGTGGAATAAAATTCAAAGATGACGACTTTCACACGCCCGTGTACGATGAACAAACAATGGAAACCAATGTGCCTAACCTTTATCTCGCAGGGGTAGTATGTGGCGGGCTAAAAACAAACAAGTGGTTCATCGAAAACTCGAGAGTGCATGCTAATCTGATCATTGAGTCAATCATGAGGAAGAATGCCCTTAATGTGGTTTCATCTTGATACGACCACCCGCTTATCAATCCGTGTCATTATATAAAGCGATTGAGAATTCCCATGATCGCGCTCTTGTATTGAATGCCAAATAGATTCAAATGAACCAACAGCGGATAAAGATTATATAAGTCGAACCGGTCTTCATAATCAGGTAACAACGGATATGTTTGGTGGTATGCGTTATAAAACTC
Source organism: Chryseolinea sp. (assembly GCA_036376095.1). Lineage (GTDB taxonomy): Bacteria > Bacteroidota > Bacteroidia > Cytophagales > Cyclobacteriaceae > Chryseolinea. The sequence goes on along the minus strand of DASVBA010000134.1, from coordinate 1,363 downwards.
AGTGGGAAAACTGCCAAACAACCTTGTCATTGCAAGATCGACTTCTCTGCAACCAAAATAAACCGCGGGATCAATAAGGCATGGTTCACCTTTACTGGAGGTGATAATGTTCCCGCTCCACAAATCGCCGTGAAGCAAAGCCGGCTTTTCTTCTGAAAGTAATGAAGTAAGTTTCGGATACAGGGTTTCAAACGCTTTCATCATCTGACCACCTGCCAAACCGGAATCAACTGCCCTCTTAACCTGCACGTTTAACCTTTGATGAATAAAGAAATCAATCCAGCTTTGGCTTGTTGTATTAAATTGTTGAAGTGAACCAATATAGTTTTCGTGGTCAAGTCCGAACTCCGTATTGGTTGTTTTGTGCAGGGTGGCAAGTCTTGATCCCAGATGTTTCCAGTAGAACTGGGCCTGCGGACCTTGTTCAATGAAATCAAGTAAGATGTATTGAAAATCATCATCTTCTCCGACGGTGATCACGGCGGGAATTTCAATTGCTTCAGTCGTTTTAAGAAGCGTGAGACCTTTGGCTTCCGCGCGAAACATAGATGGAAATCTTTTGGCACTGTTCCATTTCAGAAAAAACGTGCCTGCGTCAGTTTTTAATTTCCCGCCCTGGTTGATGCACCCACCTCCCGAAAAAGCAAAGTCACGCAATTCTTCTGGTCCTTTGAGCTTCAGCGCATGGGCTACACTTTGCCGGACATTCGACGGAATGTTCTGAACCATAATTTAAAATCACCTGGTGCCTTTCTTAGGCGGGAAAAAACCGAAGTTAAGACCAACGTAATAGTTTCGTGGCGAGGCGGCATTGTAATATCGACCTCCTATTGCGTTCAGGTCATTTCCAAGGCTGTATTTTTCATCAAGCGCATTGTCGATTCCAGCAAATACTTCGAACGGCAGAACATTTTTCAGATTTGTGCGGTAACCAAGTCGCCCGCCGAGCAAAAAGTAATAATCAGCGTATTCCGTGTTCGCATCATTGAGTGGGATCGCGTCCGTATAATTTGCTGTGACGTTAACATAGACTTTTTTGAATGCCATGTCAATGCCCAATAAAGCAATCGTGGGCGCAACTCCTGTCAGGCGATTTCCTGAATAATCATTTCCATCCTGTATATATTCTTCAAAGCGATAATGGTTATAGGTGTAACTCGTCCAGATCTTGAAGGCAGACAAAAGAGAGGAATTCATGGTCGGTGCCCAGCTCACCCTTGCTTCCAATCCTTTTTGTGACGTGTTGCCTGCATTAACAAAATATTCTGCGCCATCTGGTGTTCGCTGGATCACAATGGTTTCATCGAGCTCAAAGTCATATGCCGTTACGTCAAATAGTAGTTGCTGTTCCCAGACCCCTCCT
>DASVBA010000123.1:0-22468 GCA_036376095.1 Chryseolinea sp. | reverse complement strand
GCTCCGGCCTGAAAGCCCGCAACATAGGAACTTCCAACGGCCACGAACTTTGTGAACGATGCTGACCCGGCAGCTGCTCCGGAACAATCTACTGGACCAACGTTGGTCATATCCGGATCGGGAGGAGTTGTTTCAATCAATTCCTGCTCGCATGCACCCATCAACAACAGCGCTAACAATGAAGACGATATGTATTTTAACTTTTTCATAATCTTAGATTTTAATGGGTACCCGTTATTTGAACATTTCATCAAACGTCAGAGATACATAGTACTGCTGTCCCACATACGGTCCGCCGAAGTTTGTCCGATAGTCACCGCCCCCAATATTCTGAGCTCCAAGCTTGATGATGGTTTTAATAGGGGAAACCTTATAGCTGACCTGAGCGTCAAGGACCCCGAATTCGGGAACATCCCAGGAACCGAAATCACTTTCCCAAAGGAACGCTTCCTGCCACCTGAAGTTGACACTGAAGCCAAGGTTTTCCGTTACTTTTCTGTTGGCCAGCCCAACCGTGATCTTGTTTGTTGGCGTGTTAAAACCAGTTCGATATTCCGAGTCCGCATTGTCCAGTTCGAACTTAGCGTAGCTATAGCTTCCTGTAATAACGTAGTCTCTGTCGAAGAATGGTTTATAAGTAATTCCTGCGCCTATGCCCATTGAATTTACTTTGTCAGTCACATTCACATAAGGTGAAAATACTGTCCCCGCGATAATCGTCTCTCCCTGGTGTGTGGTTTGTTCCTTGCTTACTACATCAAGCGACCCTAGGAAATCAGTATATGTGTTCCAATAACCGTTCAGATCAATGAACAAACTCTGCCCCACTGTCCCCCTGTAACCCACCTCGAAAGAGCTGAGCTTTTCGGGCTGAACATAATCGATATCTGCTGTTACAAGAAGCGAAGCATCCCCGCCGACCGGATCACCACTTACCGGATCGATCCTGCCACCTGACCCTCTGAAGTCGTTGTAAGAGTCACGAGTCCACGAACCGCCATTGTGAATTCCATATCGCTCAGCATTGCTCTTGGTGCTCCCTAAGAGTGTGTTGGTCCCGACAGGGAAATAGATAAACTGTGCTTGTGTATCAGGGTTCCTGAATCCGGTCTGATAGGATGCGCGAATATTATGCTGTTTGAGTTCACCAAAAGAGAACAATGCCGAAATACGCGGAGTAATTTGTCCTTCAAAGTTTTCATTCTTATCGTATCGGATGGAGCCCGTGAGTTTGAGGACATCGTTGAAGTTTTTCTCCAGCTGTGTGTAAACGCCGTACTCGTTGATCGTGATTCGTTGAAAATCGGTGCCATTAATCGGATCTTCATTGAAGATAGTTCCATCAGAAAACAGGCTATACTGTCTGAAGTTTCCACCCACCATAACGTTCACCACTTTGATCATGTCATCAAAGTTGTAGTTGAATTGGGCGTGATAGAGTCTTGAATTGTCAATGAATTTTGCACCCGCTGGGTCTCTTTGGAAGTAGTCGTTGCGAACTCCTTCCAGCAGGTTTCTGAACTCTGTAGATTCAATACTGGGTCTGCTTGCATCGGCCTGTGCTCTCGCCGCAGCATGAGCCTGCTCTTGATTACCGGCAGTAACACCAGGAATATAACCTTGCATGCCAAGCACATATGTCTGAGCATAAGTAGGAGCCCATTGTTGAGCTGTGGGGCTAATTCTTTCATTTAGCTGTCCACCCAAAGCACCCATGTTATAAGAATCGCCAGCGTCGGTAGCAGTCATATAGGCCCTAACGAAGAAGTTCTTCGAACGGAGTTCAAGCTTATGGAACTGTTGGGTAAAGTCTCTTAAGGCATATTTTTGTGAGCCCTGGTAAACCGAACTACCTCCTCCATATCGATAATTGTAAATGAGCTCGAGGTTGTCAGTGACTTTGTAGTGTAAAGCAATATCACCTTTAATGCTTTTTGCGTCGTGATTGTCGAGAAGGTCGGCTTCTTTCCATCCGGTTCTTCTCAGGTCGAGCGTGCCGAACGTGCCCCCTATGGGTACGGGGATTGGAGTTTCATCTCCATATAGGTTTAGACCGTCAAAGTTCGGTGTTGTCGTTAACTCTATTTCTGATGCAGGCCGATTAACATCCGTTTTATAATCGGTACCATACCAATCCTCACCCTGAAGGATGTTGAAATTAACTTTGAAAGCAAATTTATTGTTAAATGCCTTTGCATATCTGAACCCGTAATTAAACATCGGGAATGACTTACCTTGTGCATCAGATCTTGTTATACCTCCCTTGAATTGAGCGCTTAGGCCCTGGTAAAGGAATGGGCTTTTACTGTTCATAAGCAGCAAGCCGTTGAATGCATTCGGTCCATAAATGCCCGATGATGTTCCTGGAAGCAACTCCATACTTTCAAGATCAAGCTCTCCGATACCGACAATGTTTCCGGTTGGAAAGTTGAGAAGAGGTGCTGAAATATCCATGCCATCAACCATTTGTACAAAGCGAACGTTGGCTATAGTCGCAAAGCCTCTCGTGTTTACCTGGTTAAAGTTTAGACTTCCCGAGGTGAATTGCACCCCTTTGAGATGCTGAAGCCCATCAAACACCTCAGCGGCTGGAGAGGTCCGAATTCCAAGAATTGTCACCATCTCGGCGGCGAACGGCGCTTTGGTTAACTCCACATTGAGTACGTTCGTGCCAGTTACGACCACTTCCTGCATAACGCTTTGTTCTTCCACCATTTTCAGATCCAGACCTGAAGTGTTGGCATCGGTTATATCGACTTCGATGGACTTGTAACCGATAAAGGAGACCACAATGGTTAAAGGAGGAGATGATTTGGTATTAAAGGAAAAGCTACCGTCGGAGTCGCTGGTTGTGCCTGCGATCGACCCTTTGACGGTAATATTAACGCCAGGCAGCGGGCCATTTTCGTCTGAAACCTTCCCCGAAATAGTGGTTTGAGCATAACTGATTGTGGCCATCAGCATCAAGAGCAGCGTCATGGCCTTTGAGTTTTTGTACAAATGCTTCATACAGGCTTAGTTGGTTTAATAAATAGAGCAAGCCTGGAAGCATAAAATTGTTATGCATACCGAGCTTCTCGGATCGAAAAGTACATAAATTTAGGAATAAACAAACGTTTGAGAAGGGGATAAAGTAACGCTTTTCAGTCTTTTGCTGTCACGATTCCTTCGCACCCTTGAGGTGTTGGACGAGCTGTTCACAGAGCTCATTCATGCGTTTTGCCATGAATTCGTCACCTGTTGCCCGTAGCGCGCTCTGGGCAAGACCGCCGATGCAATCGACATAAAACCGCTTCATCTCATTTACGGGCATATCCTTGGCCCAGAGGTCAATTCGCAAAGTATTCTTCTGAAGATGGTCCCACAGTGAAATGCTGATAGCCTTGGTTTCCGATAAGCCGGCTTCCGGTTTTTCTGTCGCGTCCCAAAGGATCTTCTCAGGAACGTTATTTTGGTCGAGCTCGACAGTAAAATTGATTGTTGACTTTTTCATACGGGCCGCAAGTTAGCGCCAGGCCCAAATTTCCTTCCTCGTTTAGAGGTTTTTTTTGAATCATTGTTGGAGCTAAGCCAATTACTTTTTCGCGAGAGCGGCAAAGAATTTTATGGAGTCAGGATTTCGCAAGGAGCCGGAATTGACAACTTCGTTCGGGTTCTTGCCCATGAGAACCTTCTTCACCGGTGTTTCTGTTTTTTTACCGCTGATGGTGTAGGGGATATCGGGCACCGCGATGATCTCGTCCGGTACGTGACGTGGACTGTAATCCATACGCAGAACACGATTGATCTCTGATTTAATACCTTCAGTGAGACTGACGCCATCCTGCATTACTACAAACAGCGGCATCCAGAATTTACCGCCATCTTGCTCGACGCAGATGATCAGACTGTCCTTTACTTCTTCTATCTTATCCACAGCCCTATAAATTTCGCTGGTGCCGATCCGTACTCCGCCGCGGTTTAAGGTAGCGTCCGAACGTCCGTATATTATTATCCCTTTGTGCTCCGTGACTTTTATCCAATCACCATGCCGCCATATACCCGGAAACATTTCGAAGTAGCTCTCCCGGTAACGCTTGAATTCAGGATCGTTCCAAAAATACACGGGCATCGAAGGCATTGGTTTCGTGATGACCATTTCTCCAACTTCATTCAATACTGGCTTGCCAAGATCATTAAACGCCTCCAGGCTACAACCTAGCGCACGGCATTGAATTTCTCCAGCGTATACTGGCAAGGTTGGATTTCCGCCCACAAAAGCGCTGGCGACATCTGTTCCCCCGCTCATTGAAGTCAGCCAAAGATCTTTTTTTACATGACTGTAGATCCATTCAAATCCTTCAACAGGCAACGTGCTTCCGGTAGAGCCAATAGACCTAAGCGAAGTAAGATCGCAGTTGACGGACGGCTCTACTCCGGCTTTCATGTTTGCCAGGATGAACCCGGCGCTGGTTCCGAAATGATTGATCCGGGCGTCTTCGGCAAATTTCCATAACACCTCAAGATTGGGGTGCGCGGGATTGCCGTCGTAAAGCGCCATTGTAGCGCCCGCCAGCAGGCTGCCGTGAATGTAGTTCCACATCATCCATCCCGTCGTTGTAAACCAGAAGCATATTTCGCCAGGCTTGTAGTCATTATGGAACAAGCAATATTTTAGTTGTTCTAAAAGTATTCCTCCTTGCGAATGGACAATAGCCTTCGGCAACCCCGTTGTGCCTGAAGAATAAACAACCCAAATCGGTTGGCTAAAAGGCACTCTAATGTATTCTGGCTGTGTGACGTCGGCGCTCAGCGCTTGGGTCCATGGAATGATCAACTTTCCTTGCAAGGTAATAGCTCCGGCTTCGGAAATAAGAATTACCGTTTTAACCGAAGGTAAGGCATTAATTAGTTGCTGGACAATTTCCGTTTTATCGAACACTTTTCCTCCGTAATTGTACTTGTCAATGGCTATCAGTATTGAGGGTTCAATTTGTGCGAAACGATCTATAACTGCCTGTACGCCGAAATCGGGGGAGCAGCTTGACCACACGGCGCCTAGTGCATTCGTTGCAAGGAAGCCAACCGTCGCCTCCGGCAAACAAGGAAGGTATGCGACTACCCGGTCACCTTTTTTTACACCCTGGTCCTTCAAAAATTTTTGCAGCGAACCTACCTGCTTTTCCAATTCTTGCCAGCTCACTTTTTTCAAGTCGTTCCGTTCGGACTTGAAAATGATAGCTGGATGGTTTTTTGAACTTCTTCTGAAAATATGTTCCGCGTAACTTAATGAGACGCCCTGAAACCATTCCGTATTCGGCATAGGCTTACCGTTGGTGACCTGCGAAATCTCTCCATCATAAAGAATGTTGAAGTATTCAAAAAGCGAAGTCCAGAACGCGTCAGATTGAGCTACTGACCATTCCCAGAGTTCCTCATAACCGGGGAACGCCAGGCCTTTGTTGTCTTTAAGCCACCTTGTATAATCGCTGATATTCGAATCATGAATGAAGTCTGATGTTGGTGCCCAAAGTTGCATAAATGGTGTTTAAGTTTCTTACTCGGAAGTTAAAACCTTTAACGCCTCCTGCTTATCCCGATGAAGTTGCTCCTTCAACTCCTCAAGGTCGTTGAATCTTGTGTCACGACGAATAAGTTTGTGAAAGTAAATGGTAAGAGATTCACCATAGATGTCTTTATCGAAATCAAAAATATTCACCTCGATGTTTCGCTTCATTCCTTTAACGGTTGGCCTGTTCCCAATGTATAGCATGCCCTTGAACTGTTCATGACCATAACCGACTGTCACTGCATAGATGCCGTCGGCGGGAACAAGTTTGTATGCGGTGTCAAGCTCGAGATTGGCAGTAGGATAACCCAGGATTCGACCCAGTTTGTCTCCAATCACAACACGTCCGGTAAGGCTATAGGGATTTCCGAGAAAATGAGTAGCAGTCTCAATGTCTCCCTCCTCAAGCGCTTTCCTGATCTTTGTAGAACTAACGGCAACGTGGTCGACATCTTGCCTGGGTATTTCTTCAACCTCAAATCCATATTTGGGTGCATTCAGCTTCAACTGTTCGAAGCTTCCTTCACGGTTCTTTCCGAAATGATGATCGTGGCCGATGATCAGCTTTTTGGTGCCAATAGTCTCGACGATGATCTTTGTTATGAATTCTTCCGATGATAGCTGTGAAAATTCTCGGGTGAAAGGTATTCTCACAAGGTGTTGAATGCCTTGTTGCTTTAGAAGTTCGGCCTTCTCCTCAAAAGTGTTCAGCAGTTTAAGCGACGTGTCTTCCGGGCGCAGGACCAGCCGGGGATGGGGCCAGAACGTTATGACTACTGTTTCTCCGTTGTTCCTGGCAGCGGCTTCCCGTAACCTTGATAATATTTTTTGATGCCCAACATGAACGCCATCAAACGTACCACTGGTTACAACTGCGTTCCGCAGCCTCATAAAATCTTCAATCCCGTGGTAGATCTTCATGCTATTACTAAAAATGTATCGGTCCTAAAGTTAACGAAGCGGCCACACTTTTTGGATTTGAATGGTTATTCCACTTGATCGACCTCCAAAGCGTCGGAAAGCAGGAATGGTCCAATGCGCGTTCGACACAACGCCGAGAGGTATGCGCCAACCTTTAGTTCGTTTCCGAAATCGCGCGCGATACTTCGTATGTATGTGCCTTTTGAGCACACAATCCGAAAGCTCACCTCGGGCAAGGCTACCGATGTAATCTCAAACTTATGTATGTGGACCTCACGCGGTTTAAGCTCGATGTCCGTACCTTTACGAGCGAACTCGTAAGCCCTCTTGCCGCCGATCCTGATTGCGGAGTGCAGGGGAGGGAGTTGGCTAATTGTACCTATAAATGGTGTGACGGCCTCATAAATCATTTCGTTTGTAAGCGATGAAATATCTTGTCCTTCGCCTACCTCTGTCTCCAGATCATATGATGGTGTTATTTTTCCCAGTACGAATTTGCCGGTATATTCTTTTTCGAGGCCCATAAACTCTTCAATGCGCTTGGTCATCTTGCCAACACAAATGATAAGCAATCCGGTAGCGAGAGGATCTAGCGTGCCTGCATGCCCGATCTTTTTTGTCTTGAGTCTAAAACGAAGTTTATTCACCACGTCGAATGACGTCCAGCGAAGTGGCTTGTTAACAAGTAAAACCCTTCCAGTATCATCAGCCTGGGTTTTCATTATACGACGGTAAGTCCCACGCCAAGGTAATACAGCACCAGGATAACGACACCCACCAGGATGCGGTAATATCCGAACAATTTGAAGCCATGACGGGTGAGGAACGTTATGAAAGATTTAATTGCGAGTATTGCCACGATGAATGCGGCAACATTTCCAATTATTAACAGCATGATTTCGTTCCCTCCGAAAGTTCCCCCAATGCTGTAAAACTGAAGCATCTTGTAAACTGTAGCGGCGAACATAGTGGGTACCGCCAGAAAGAACGAAAATTCCGCTGCGGTTTTCTTATTGAGTTTCTGAGAAAGACCACCAATGATGGTCGCCGCCGACCTCGACACGCCGGGGATCATGGCGATGGTCTGGAACAATCCTATTTTAAAGGCGGAAGCATAGGAAACATCAACACTTAGATTGCTTTCATTCTTCTCGAAGATCTTGTCAACAAAAAGGAAGAAGACTCCGCCAGCAACCAGCGCATACCCCACTACATCGGCCCGCTCTAGCAGAGCGTCAACAAAATCATTCAGGAAATACCCTAGCACCATCGCGGGCAGGAACGCAACGAAGAGCTTCAGGTAGAATGTCGTTATTTCTCCGATTGTTTTATTCGCAGGAAAGAACCTTCTCCAATACAAGACGATGACAGAAAGTATCGCCCCGAATTGAATAGCCACGGTGAACATTTTGGTGAAAGGATCGGATGCAATACCCATCAGCGACGAGCCAATGATCATGTGACCTGTCGAGGATATTGGAAGAAACTCAGTGACGCCTTCAATGATTGCGAGCAGGATAGCCTGAAGAATGGACATAAGAAATTATGGTGAGGGTTGCGTCGCGGGTTTACGCAAAGGAAAGCTTTAAACTTATTTTGTCGGTCGGTGGAGGATCGCGAAGATCTCAATGATAAAACCGGCCATTACCACAATTGGGCCTAGTGTTAATCCAAGGAATCCGAATCCATGTTGTTCGCCATCGAGCGACATTATGACGAATCCTAAAACCAGCGTAAATACACCCGCGATCATTAACTGGTAGTTCTTTTTACCAAAAGGAAGTTTACTTTCCATGCTTAAATTTTGATTATCAGTAAAGTTGGTCCAATGACATCTTCAAATATCGTCGGATTGAAAAGAACGTGCTTAACACTGCGACGACAATTCCTGAAATTAACAATATGGCCACTAATGCCAGGAATTGGTCCTGGTTATGAAGAATAGACAGATCTTCGATCTTACTCTGAGCATAGTTAGAAAGACTCCACAAAAGAACACCTGCAAGCGCGCCGGCAAGAAGCCCATATCCGGAAGCCCTCAAGAGGAATGGTCTAATAATGAACCACTTTTTCGCACCCACCAATTGCATACTTCTAATGAGGAACCGCTGAGAAAACAATGCGATCCTGAGTGTATTATTGATGAGAAGCACGACCGACACCAGTAGTACCGTTGTAAGCCCCAGGAGGATCAAGCCGATTTTTGTGACATTGCTGTTAACAGATTCGATCAAGCCTTCCACATAGAACACCTGAAAGACGCCATTCATGCCTTGGATCTCTTTTTTGATTTCTTCGATCTTTGCAATAGTATGATATTCTCTTGCGATGCTTACCAGGTAGGCATCCCGTAGTGGATTTTCGCCGATAAAATCTACAAAATCCTCACCGGTCTCTTCTATGAACTTCTTAGCGGCATCTTCCTTTGAAACAAAAACCACGCCTGGTCCATTTTCTTTGCTCACATACTCTTGCGAAGCAAGCTTGTTTTCGATTTGCAACCTCTGGTTTTCAGTAACATTGGATTTAAGATAAACCTGAACACGAATATTTTGGCGAACCTGCTGTTCAAGTTCCTGGGAATAGATGATGAGCAGTCCAAAAATACCCATGACGATGAGGGAAAGGGTAATACTGAAAACCACCCCGATTGCCGGATAGCCACCTAATTTCTTTTTGTTGCTGTTTTTATCCATGCCAAGCGTCAAAGTTAGGAGAAAATATGAAATCACAGGTCAATTACTATTAGGAAGTAATGGCCAAAAAAAGAGCCCCATCTGCTGGGGCTCTGTTGTTAACTTAATTTCCTCTGTAATCTCTTAGCTTCTTGAGCAGCGCTGCGTCATTGATGGCAGTAAGTGGTTTCACTTTTTCATCTGCATCACTCAACAGATAGTAATTGTCTTTGTAGAAGAGGAACATCGTCCGCTTATTGTTGCTGAAGAACTCCATGATCTCATAGAAGTTTTTCTCAAACGATCCGTAGAGGAACAATTTGTTTTCTCTGAATTGATAGTGAAAGTTATACCTCTTGTCAACTTCAGTTACTACAGCGATAGAAGACTTGGTGGAGACTTTTGGTCCAATTTCTTCAGCCGCCGCTTGTTCAGAATTTTCAGCGTCCTGGCTAGGGTCAAAAACATCCAATGTAGAAGGCTCAACTGCAGGTTGTTCTTCGACCGTGGCAGGAGTGGAGGCTTTGGGAACAGCAGGTGACTGAGGAGCCTGCTTCTGGGTCACCTGAGGTTGGGCTTCAACAGGGGCTTCCTGATCGTGTTGTTCAGGCTTAACTGCGTCTGTCTCGGCATTAGTTTCGCCAACCACGGTATTTTCAGTATTCTCTTCCCTTATTTCATTGGTGATCGCGGGCTGGACAGTTGTATTATTATCGTCCTGATTAAAGTAAAAATAAAGGCCTGTACTTACCAGCCCGGCAACGATAACCCAAAGTCCGACCTTCGCGGCGATCGACATTCCTTCGCTCGGGATAGTTGTTATGGGGACGTTGTTCAACATACTCTTCAGCTCAGCTTTACGCGCCGCCTTTATACCTTCAATTATTCCACGTTGAAGGGACAGCTCATTCTTAAGCTCAGCATCTGATTCAAGTTGCTGTTCGAACGCGGCCCTGTCTTGGGGGTTGAGCCTGTTGCCCGCGTATTCGTCCAATATTTCGAAATCTTTTTCTGATGCCATAAAAAACTAATCTAAAAAATCATGCTCCGAATACTGAGCTTTCACTAATTCGTCAAGTTTTTTCTTACACTTATACTTTTTCGTTTTCGCGGTATCCGTGTTCGCGAATCCAAGTTTATCGGCGATATCCTGCATGGACATCTCCTCAAAGTAGTAGAACATTAAAACCTTTTTACAGGTTTCACCCAATTGATCGATGCATTTCGCAAGGATCTTTTCACGCTCTGAGGAGTCAGTATCCAACGTAACTGACGTGTCTTTCTCCTCATTTGAGAGTCTCTTTTTCCGGTCGAGTTCCTTTCTCCACAAATTCTGACAAATGCTGTAGATGTAGGTGCTCATTTTAGAGGTGAGGACCAGGTTTCCTGACGTCGCTTTTTGCCAAAATACGATCAGGGCATCCTGATAAACGTCCCGTGCCTCTTCTTCCGTTCCGCTATTTGTGATGACCAGCTTGGTCATCATGCGGTAATATTTCTGGTACAAGAACTCAAGAGCCTTTTCGTCGCCTTTGCAGATGCGTTCAAAGATCTCCTTTTCGTTCATGACTGAGCTCAACCTAAATACCATTGTTTAATGCCTTAGTAACCCATAGGGGGTGCGCAATTTTGAGATTTTCCCGTTAGAATACCTATAATCAAGTTGATTTCCTCCATGTTTGGGTCCGATAGAAGGGACCCCAATAGCCCCGAACCATCAATTGGGCACCCTCAACCCAGAGTTTACACCTGTAAACCTTCCCTTCTTCGGGATCGAGTATATCTCCATCAATATATTCTTCACCCTCCTTTTTCAAGTTCGTTAGTATCTCCATTCCGATGATCTTTTTGAGATATCGATTGTCTTCCCGAGGGCACTTATCACACACAGGATCGGGATCGTCGGTTGATAAAAGCTTCACAATCTTTCCGTGATACCTTCCCCTAGCTTCAAAAATTTCAACCACCGATTTTTCTTGATTGGTGCCATCATCGATCGTCACCCATTTGCCCACGATCGTAGGCTGCGCACCACACCATCCCCCCATCAAAAGCAGCCCGACAAGTAGCTTCATAACCGAAATATTAATCAAGAACTTTCAAATAAAAAAACGCAAACCGTCCAGGACCCTTCAACGCCAGTAACATTTTCACTCAACCCTTGATTGTTACTGCAGTCGAACATCCTTATCTCCTTGAGCTTACAAATACAAAAACCCCCCGAAGACTCGGGGGGCTCTTATTTAGTTACTTTCTTAATGTCTTACCTTGCTTCGTCGTTATCTGTGACCTGGCTTACAGTTTCAACTTTGGGTTTTGCTTGTTCGGCCTTTTCTGTTGTTGGCGATTCGTCAGGTGCCAAGAGCGGAGCAATCACCAATGCAACCACTGACATAAGCTTTAAAAGAATATTCAGCGACGGTCCTGAGGTATCTTTAAATGGATCGCCAACAGTGTCGCCTACAACGGCTGCCTTGTGCGGTTCCGATTTTTTGTAATACATCTGTCCGTTTATCTCGACTCCTTCTTCAAAACTTTTCTTCGCGTTGTCCCAAGCTCCACCTGCGTTAGACTGGAATATTGCCATTAGCACTCCCGTTACCGTGACGCCGGCAAGCATTCCGCCAAGTGCTTCCACACCAAAACCAGGCATGAATGCAATGGCTACAGGGGCAACCACTGCCATGACACCTGGCAGGACCATTTCACGAATTGCAGCTTTTGTCGAGATCTCAACACATTTTCCGTATTCAGCCTTTCCATCTGCGTCGTGGAAAACTTTTTGATCTTCTTTCGACCACTCCTCAATTGGCTTGTCGCCATGCTTACGCATCAGATCCAGAGCAGCTTTTAATGCAGGAATTGTTGTGAATTGTCTTCTTACTTCTTCGATCATTGACATCGCTGCGCGGCCCACTGCGCCCATAGCAAGGGCAGAGAATACGAATGGCAGCATCCCGCCGATGAATAAACCTGCCATCACTTTGGCCTTGGACACGTCAATGGTGCTAAGATGAGCAGTTGTCATGAACGCGCCGAACAATGCAAGCGCTGTGAGCGCGGCCGATGCTATTGCAAAACCTTTACCAATAGCGGCAGTTGTGTTTCCAACTGCATCCAGTTTGTCAGTTCTTTGCCGAACTTCTCTGGGTAGTTCCGACATTTCTGCAATACCTCCCGCATTATCTGAAATAGGCCCATAAGCATCAACAGCCAGCTGAATTCCAAGATTTGAAAGCATACCAACCGCTGCAATCGCAATACCATATAAACCGCCAAATTCGAAAGCACCGATGATCGATATGGCAATAATCAGAACGGGGATGGCTGTCGACATCATACCCACACCCAAACCAGCAATTATGTTAGTGGCGGCCCCCGTTGACGACTGACGTACGATAGAATTCACTGGACCTTTACCCATACCGGTATAATGTTCAGTGACGAGACCTACCAATACTCCACCTACGAGGCCGATCACCGTTGCCCAGAAAACTCCAAGAGCAGTGTAGTGATTTCCTTTTTCAGGATCGTCCCATGCGTACAATGGATCTTTGAACCACCATTCGCCAGGAAGCATCCACATTATGATGAAGTAGGAGGCGATGATCATTACAACAGATGACACAAATTCTCCCATGTTCAACGCGCGTTGCGGATCGCCACCTTCTTTTACTCTTACGAAGAATGTTCCAAAGAATGACATCACGATACCAACACCGGCAAGAACAAGTGGTAACAGTACCGCCGACAATCCATTGAAGTTATCTGAAAAACCGGGCACCATGAATGCAGCGCCAAGTACCATCGTACCAACAATCGAACCCACATAGGATTCAAATAGATCCGCACCCATACCAGCTACATCACCAACGTTGTCTCCTACGTTATCAGCTATGGTCGCAGGGTTCAGAGGGTGATCTTCAGGAATACCAGCTTCAACTTTTCCAACAAGGTCAGCACCTACGTCCGCTGCCTTGGTATATATTCCACCACCCACACGAGCAAAAAGAGCAATGGATGATGCGCCGAAAGAAAATCCAGTGATAACGGTGATAACCTGATTTAAGCTCATCTGATCACCCACACCAAACATCTTTGAATACACTATTAAAAGTAGACTGAGACCTAATACGCCAAGCCCGACGACACCCATTCCCATTACTGATCCGCCAGCGAAAGCTACCTCAAGCGCTTTTCCGAGACTCGTGCGAGCAGCATTAGTTGTTCTTACGTTTGCCTTGGTGGCAACGCGCATCCCAATAAATCCGGCCAGCGCCGAACAAAACGCTCCAAAAACAAATGAAAGCCCAACCAACGGGTGAGAGGTTTGTCTATTTGCCGTAAAGGCCAGTAAAAGAGACACACATATCACAAAAATGGCAAGCACCTTGTATTCCGCTTTCAAAAATGCCATAGCGCCTTCAGAGATGTGCGCGGCAATTTTTTTCATTTTGTCGGTTCCGGCATCTTGCTTATTCACCCAGGCACTTTTCCAGACCACGAATAACAGGCCAAGAACGCCGAATACTGGGAGCAGATAAAGAATGTTTTCCATAGTTAAATTCTGATTTTTTCGATTAAAGCGTCAAAAAAACCGCACGGGAGTATATCGTACGGTTTTTAAAGTGTCGCAAATATAGAAGAAGAAGTTTTACACGCAAAATGAGTTTCAGGCCTATACCTGAAACATGTCCTTCAGCGCATTCCAAAGGTTTTTCTTTTTGGCGTCATCCAGTTGATCCAATCTGTCCGCCTGTATCACAAGAATCTGATCGTGTCTGAAAGATTTATAGGGCTGAATAATTTCCCCTTGCACTTTAATAGAGGTCCCAAAAGCAATTATCCTCGAAGGTCGGTAAAAAAGCAGAACGTCGATGTCTACTTCTTTTAGTGTAAGTACCTGGACAGATGCCAGGGTACGCTTTACCGATCCGAGGATCTTAGAAAGCAGGAGTTGATCTGATTCGGACAATGTGTCCCAGGGTATTGGAATGATAACCAGCACCTTTGGGCCGAGGCTGTATAGCTCTTCCTGGTAAAGATGTTCAACGGCGTTAGAATAGCTCACGATTCCTGTATGTCGAAGATGGATTTCAATTCTTTTGCCTCCGACGGTTTCATCCTGCCTGCAAGTATAAGGCGAAGTTGTCGGCGGCGGAGAGCGCCATCGTATAGGGCCTTCTCTTCACTGGTTTCGGGTTCCACTTCTGGAACATCGATCGGTCTACCCAACTGATCGACAGCTACGAAAGTAAAGAAAGCGCTGTTGCTTTCTGTTTTTGTACTCGATGGAATATCCTCAGCTTCAACGTCGATACGCACTTCCATCGACGAGCTAAATGCACGGGTCACTTTGGCTTTCAAGGTGACCACATTGCCTAAGCGTATCGGATGTTTGAAAGAGATATTATCAACCGAGGCGGTGACTACAATCCGGTTAGAGTGCTTCTGAGCAGCAATAGCAGAGACGATATCCATCCAATGCATCAGTCTTCCCCCCATTAAATTATTCAGGGTATTAGTATCGTTGGGCAGTACCAGTTCCGTCATACTGACCGATGATTCACGCGGATATTTTTTCTTTCGCGACATTCCTGTTCGAAGTTAAGGGTAGTGCAATGTATAGAGTATTTCACTCAACGACCAGCTGCATCCGTAAATCACAACATTTCAAACGTTGCCAACCGACTACTAACCGTTAGTTCGTGCAAAAATCATAAAAAATACTTTGCAATCAAGTCTATCATTTCATTATTTCGGCCATCAATTATGCAAGCTATTAATTCAATATCCTCATTGACTTCCTTTTCTTTCAGCAAAGGAACTATTGCTTGCTCCATTATTACCTCTACGGCTACAATTACTATTATTACGGGGTAACCCGTGCGCGATTTATACCCCAACTATGTCCGATTAATGCCCGTCTCAAGGAGTTGGTAGCATTGATCAATCGAATATTAAACTAAACATCAATTCTTAATCGAATTATCTACATGAAGGTATTGAAATTCGGGGGCTCATCAGTAGCGACCCCAGACCGGGTTCAATCGGCCATTGAAATCATCAAACCTTATCTTTCCGGAGATGTGGCCATTGTTTTTTCAGCTTTTGGTGGCGTTACCGACTCGTTGATCCATATTAGTAAACTTGCATTTGAAGGCAATCTCCAGTATAAAAACAAATTAGCCGAGCTCGAGACCCGCCACCTCGATACCGTAAGACAGCTGATCAACATTCAAAGGCAGAGTAGTATCCTGGCGCAAGTAAAATTCATGGTCAATGAGTTGGAAGACGTACTTCATGGTGTGTATCTCGTCAAAGAAAGGACAATCCGCACGTTGGATTATATAATGAGCTTTGGCGAACGGCTTTCGGCCTACATCATTTCGGAAGCTTTTATTGATCGGGGACATGCGGTCGAGTTTCTGGACGCTCGCAAGGTGGTTCGCACCGATAATCATTTCGGATATGCAAAGGTCGACTTTGAGATCACGAATAAGCTGATCAAAGACCATTTCAAACATCACTCGAATGTTCAGATCATTACTGGTTTTGTCGCTACTTCCGAAAGTGGCGAGACAACAACACTAGGTCGCAGTGGATCTGATTATACAGCGGCAATTTTCGCTGGTGCTTTGAATGCAACTGATCTTGAGATCTGGACCGACGTCGATGGAATGATGACGGCGGACCCCCGCAAGGTGAAGAAAGCATTCACTGTACCGGAAATGAGTTACGAGGAAGCGATGGAGCTATCACACTTTGGAGCCAAGGTGATATTCCCCGCGACGATGCAGCCTGCGATGGTTAATAAGATCCCGATCTGGATAAAGAACACATTCAATCCAACATTCAAAGGAACACAGATCCACTCTGAATCTGCGAACGGCAAGATGATCAAAGGGATATCTTCTATGAACGGCGTCAGTTTGTTGAGCCTCCAGGGAAGTGGTCTTTTGGGTGTGGTCGGTGCTTCTATGCGTCTGTTTGCCACGTTGGCCCGCGAGAATGTGAATGTTATTCTTATCAGTCAGGCGTCATCCGAACACTCTATCTGCCTTGCTGTGGAAAACCATTTTTCCCTGATTGCAAAAACAGCTATAGAAAAAGAATTTCAGTATGAGATCAGAAATGAGGAGATCGATGAAGTGCAAGTCGAGAATGATCTTTCGATCGTGGCCGTAGTGGGCGACGGAATGAAACACAGTCCGGGTACCAGCGGGCGTATGTTCAGCGCGTTGGGCAAGAATGGTGTTAACGTCATGGCGATCGCCCAAGGTTCCTCTGAGCGCAATATTTCGGCGGTAATTCCGCAGAGTGATGTTGCCAAGGCCCTCAACGCACTGCACGAGGCGTTCTTCCTTTCTGATAGAAAAGTCTTAAATATATTTCTGGTGGGCACCGGTTTGATTGGTAAAGAGCTTATCAACATGGTACACGATCAGTTTGATAAACTTGCTAAGGAAAATATGCTGGAAGTGAACATTGTGGCGATTGGCAATAGCAGGAAGATGTTATTCAATGAGGATGGGCTGAACCTTAAAAAGTGTATGAAGCAGCTCATGGAAGAAGGGGAGGACATGCAGATGCAGGACTTCTTCAATAAAATGACCGCCCTTAATTTGTCCAACAGCATTTTCGTTGATTGTACCTCAAGCACAGGTGTTACGGCGTTTTACCAGGCGATATTATCAGCTAACATTTCGATCGTCACTCCCAACAAAAAAGCGAACTCCGCGTCGATGGAGGACTACAATATCCTGAAAACAACGGCTTTCAAGAGAGGAGTTAAGTTCCTTTACGAGACAAATGTCGGAGCTGGATTACCTGTAATAAACACAATGAACGATCTGCTATTGAGCGGGGACAAGGTTTTGCGAATAGAGGCAGTTTTAAGCGGAACATTAAACTACATCTTCAGTTCTTTTGAAGAGGGAAGAAAATTCAGTGACGTTGTGAAGGAGGCGAAAGCAAAGGGCTATACCGAACCGGACCCCCGCGATGATCTCAACGGAATGGACGTTGCGCGTAAAATCTTGATCCTTTCACGAGAGACCGGGTTGTCAATGGAGTTGCAAGATATTAAAGTTGAGAACCTCGTTCCCGATTCCTGTCGTGGCGAGATGACCATCGATCAGTTTTTCGCAGTAATCGAGCAGCATGATAGCGAATTTGAGAAGCTTCGTAAGAAGGCTGCCGACAAAAAAGAGAAATTGCGCTACATGGCAATACTCGATAATGGGAATGTTTCGATCAAGCTGGCCTCAGTTGATGAAAAGCATCCGTTCTATTCGTTGTCAGGAAGTGACAACATTATTTTACTCACTACCGAGCGTTATCACGACCGGCCTATGGTAATTCGCGGACCTGGCGCCGGAGCAGGTGTTACTGCTGCTGGTGTCTTTGCTGACGTGATAAGGATCGGGCACTATTCCAAATAAGATGATGAAATCTGCCAAAGCTATCGCTCCTGCTACAGTCGCCAACGTGTCATGTGGCTTTGATATTTTCGGATTTGCAGTTGAAGCGCCTGCGGACGAAGTAATACTTACGCTAAAAAAAGAAACCGGTGTGGTGATCAAAACTATTACCGGTGATGGGGGAAAACTGCCGCTGGAGAGTAACCGGAATACTTCTGGTGTCGCAGTTGAAGCTTTTCTCAGGGAGGTTGACAGTGACCAGGGGGTTGAAATAGTACTGAACAAGAAACTACCCCTTGGAAGTGGAATGGGCTCGAGCGCTGCCAGTTCCGTTGCTGCTCTGGTAGCGATAAACTATCTGTTTGACCACCCTTACTCACGCGAGCAACTGCTCCCTTTCGCTATGGAAGCCGAACGAATCGCCTGCGGATCTGCGCATGCCGACAACGTGGCGCCCTCGCTATTGGGTGGATTTGTTTTGATCCGGGGGTATGACCCATTGGATGTAACAAGGATACCAACACCTTCAAATTTGTATTGTACTCTGGTGCATCCACACCTTGAACTTAAGACGTCGGACTCCAGGCGCGTTCTCAAATCATCCATACCGTTGAAAGACGCCATCACTCAATGGGGAAATATCGCCGGATTGGTCGTCGGATTGATGAAACCAGATTACGGTCTTATTATGCGATCGTTAAGGGATGTGGTAGCAGAGCCAATCCGATCAGTGTTGATCCCCGGTTTTGACAACATTAAAGCTGCCGCCATTCGTTGTGGAGCGCTCGGATGTGGTATTTCGGGATCGGGCCCCACGATCTTTGCGTTAAGCACTGAATATTCCATTGCCAATAATGTCGCCGCCACAATTCAGCAGGAGTTCTCGAAAATGAAACTGAAGAGCGATGTATTTGTTTCAAAAATAAATGACGAGGGGGCAAGAATTGTCGCTGATGGCGTGTGATCAGCGTCTGCACAGTTAATTTTAAAAGAGATGAAATTCTATAGTACTAATAACAGGAGCGTTACGGTTGATCTTCGACAGGCTGTTACTGAAGGGCTCGCACCGGATAACGGGCTTTATATGCCAGTCGAGATTCCGCGGCTTCCCGATGAATTTTTCAAAGGGATCACAGACAGGTCCTTTCGCGATATTGGTTTTGAGGTTGCACGCAATCTGTTGAAGGGCGATCTGCCGGACGCAGTATTGAAGAAGATCGTTGATCACACGATCCAGTTTGATGCCCCACTGGTGGAATTGGACAAGGATGTATTTGCACTGGAATTATTTCACGGCCCCACGTTGGCTTTTAAAGATTTTGGAGCGCGGTTCATGTCGCAGTTGCTGGGATATTTTGCCAGCCAACAGGATAGAGAGATCATAATCCTTGTTGCTACTTCTGGCGACACCGGCAGTGCAGTGGCTAACGGATTTCTAGGTGTGCCAGGCACTAAAGTGGTCGTGTTGTACCCTTCTGGTAAAGTAAGCGAGATCCAGGAAAAACAGTTTACCACGCTTCAGCAGAATATCACTGCCCTGGAAGTTGCAGGAACCTTTGATGATTGCCAGCGGCTCGTAAAACAAGCATTTCTCGATGGAGAACTTCGGCAAAAATTCTTTCTTACGTCTGCCAACTCAATAAACATTGCGCGGCTTATTCCCCAATCGTTTTATTACTTTTATGCCTACGCCCAGCTTAAGGACAATGCTCGGCCTGTCGTGTTTTCTGTCCCGAGCGGTAATTTTGGAAATATTACGGGGGGGCTATTAGCAAAGCGAATGGGTCTGCCAGTTCGCATGTTTGTTGCGTCAACAAACATAAATGACATCGTGCCCGCTTATCTCAGGACTGGCGCATTTAGCCCACGCTCATCCTCGTCGACCATCAGCAACGCTATGGATGTGGGAAATCCCAGCAATTTTGCACGAATGCTGGAATTGTTCAACGGAAACCACAGCAACCTATCGCAAGAAATCAAGGGATACTCGTTCACCGACGAGGAGACGGCTGATGCAATGCGCAACGTATACGCTAGCAGCCATTATATGCTGGACCCGCACGGGGCCGTAGGCTATCTGGGTCTCATGAAGTATCTAAAAGAAACCGGCGACGATGCAACGGGCATTTTCCTTGAAACGGCACATCCGTCCAAGTTCAAAGAAGTTGTAGAAGAAAAATTAGGGAGAGGTATTGACATACATCCGACGCTGAAGGAATTTATGAAGCGCCAAAAGAAAACAATAAAAGCCACCTCGGACTTCACAGCGTTCAAAGAGTTCCTTCTTAACACATTCTGATCATGTCACTTTTTCCAGCCCTGCTCTCCGAGGAGTGGTACGAATGCAAAATTAGCAAACTCTTCTTTGATGAGGTCGCCGCCTTTTTTCGAAATGCGGACCATCACCTGTTTATCACGATCACCCACCGGAATTATCAGAATACCATTTTCTGCGAGTTGATCGGTCAACGCCTTTGGAACGATGGGTGCCCCGGCCGTTACGATGATCTTATTGAACGGCGCTTTTGCCGGCAGTCCCTTTGAGCCGTCACCAAAAAAGAAGTACGGATTATAACCCAATTGAGGAAGGAAGTTGCGTGTCGTTTCGTAGAGCTTCCGGTTATACTCGATGGTGTAGACCCGAGCGCCCATTTCCATAAGCACGCAGGCTTGATATCCGGAGCCGGTGCCGATCTCCAGCACTTTATCGCCGGGCCGTACTTCCAGTTTTTCCGTCTGAAAAGCAACCGTATAAGGTTGCGAAATTGTTTGCCCTTCTCCGATGGGAAATGCCTTGTCCTGGTAAGCGTGATCTTCTAACGCGTTTTCAAAAAAAACGTGCCTCGGTACCTTGTTTATTGCTGCTAAAACACGCTCATCTTTGATGCCTTTTTCGGCTAGTTTTTTCACCAACTTCTGCCGTAATCCCCGCTGCTTATAACTGTCATCAATCATATACCAACATAGAACATAATTTTTTGTGGATGGATTGTGGATAACAAGCCAAGCAACTGATAATCAATGATATAAATCTTTTAATTTACGAATTTCTGTACTGGAAAGTTCTGGACGACGCTGCAAAAAAGCTAATTTTTAAGGGTAAACAAAGTTTCAGAAATTCTTTAGGAAAAGTCGAACTTATGCCCTTACTTTAAAGTTCTCTCCACACAGTGAAAGTGCTTTTTTGCCATAGCGTTCACATGTGTTAAATCTGCACCTTACAGTAGTTGTGACTAACCTCATTAACTACTGTATGGGCAGAATAAATCTCCAAAAAATTCAGAATCCAATTAGCACGAAAGGAGCCCAGTAGTAAGGCGACTTGTATTTGCTTGTTCTCATCAGAGCCAGTTTTGCATTCCTGAGATTTTGGCTGTAGTTACTGCCCGGTTGTTCAAGCATCTGCCGGTAGAATTCTGTCATCAGTTGCGCCGTAGACTCATCGGCTACACTCCAAAACGAGACGATAATGCTTTTAGCACCTGCATAGACCAATGCTCTGGAAAGCCCTATAACCCCTTCACCTTTAGAGATCTTTCCGAGACCGGTCTGACATGCAGACAGCGTTACAAGATTCGCGTTGAGTTCAAGGTTATAAATCTCGCCTGTGAATAAGTTGCCATCTTCTGAATCAGAACTTGATTGAAGGAATATCCGGGACAATTCCGGACTCCGCTCATCAACAATTCCATGTGTTGCGAAATGCAGGTAACTGTAGTCTTTTAGCGTACCCGACTTGGCAATCTGTTCGTCTGCCTGCTGACGGATAAAAATTGTGTTCCTGAAATTGCGAGCCGCGAACAGTTGTGAGATTTCTTTTACTTCTGATTCCGTGCCCGGCAGTTCATTGAGATGATCTTTCGGTTGAAAAGTGACGGGGGCGCAGAGTAATATCGAAGCCTGTTGATTATGTTTGGCGGAAGCCTTTTGGAGGATCAACGCAGCTGAAAATTCATACCGGACGCTGTACTTATTGATGAGGTAGGAGGGATCTATAGCGTCTGACTTCTGTTTTCCTTTCACGAGCAGCAATGTTTCGAACGGCACGATACTGAGCCGGCCCGTCGGCAGAATGACGAGGTCTGTTACCGATGATGGTAATTTTTTTGGAAGCAGATCGCTTGATAACTTTTCCGCGGCCCGTTTGTAGGTTTCGGTGTCGTTAAAGTATAAACTGTTTCGCAGTCCGGTTATGTACTTATCAAAATCCGCTGAGATTACGCGGTCAATTATTTTATAGTTTTGCTTCGTGATTATGAATATGTATACATGATTGATCTTGTCATCAATAAAATAACTGATAACTGCAGTCTTGTCGTCCATTTTTGATTGCAGCTCAGAAATTGAAGGCGACGCTGCATTGAACTTAAGATTGTAATATTCGGGAAACCTGGATTCAAGACTTTTTGTAAACGCTTCATAGCTCCTGTTGAGTTTAAAAGCTGTTTCGCGTAATTGTTTTTCTTCCTGTTCCGAAGGTTTCTGCGCGAGCTTTTGAGCTGTCAGCGCAATTGCTGCTTTCAGCGTTCGTTCTTCCTGCAAGAGATCATCCGGAATTCGCGCAAATGATTTTGCGTTTACATCTGAAATAGCCTCAAGCAGTACGGCTGACTTGCTTTTTTCCGCGAAGAAGAACGATAGAGCAAACCATGCCCTTTTCTTAAGTGCCACTTCACCGGTTTCGTAAGCCATCCGGACGCCGTTAGCGTACACTTCGTTGGCTATAACACCAAGAGAAATTTTATCAGATTCGTTTGTAATGTGTTGTCTGAGGCGATCGATGAGTGTGTCGCATACCTTGGATCGAGGCGCGGAGCCCGGCCCGGAGCATCGATCTCGACGACCGGCAATGGGCGGCGTCCAACGAAGCGGTGGTGCGCGGGTTCTGGGAAGCCATGGCC